>JASGCT010000116.1 GCA_030053915.1 Alphaproteobacteria bacterium | reverse complement strand
CAAAAATTATTGATGCAAAAACAAAACTGCCCATATTTGGTGCTATTGTTTTAAATGTAAGTAATCAAAAAAATGCTTGCTACTCTAATGAAGAAGGTGTGTTTAGTTTACATGCAGCTAAAGGTGATTCACTCAAAATTTCTTGTATTGGATATGAAGATACAATGCTTTTCAATCTAGCCAATTCGGTTTTATCACAAATTGAACTTAAACCTAAATTTATAGTATTAAACGAGGTAGTTGTTAGTAGTACCCTTAATACGAAAACTATCTCTTTGGGAAATATTGAAAAATACAAAGGGAGGTACAACCAAGGGGGTACAAAAGGTTCTATCTTATTAGTTTATGTTCCTAACCATGATTCAGATACAAATAAAATTGTAACCAAACTTAAGTATCTACTTGATTATGTGCGTTTTGACAGTCAAAAATCTAATAAGGGTACAGTAAGGGTAAGGCTATATTCTTCAAAAGACGATTTAATATTTCCTAAAGACAACCTTTTACAAGAAAACATCATTAAAACAATCCCTTTAAAAAGCGACCAACTTCTAGTGATAGACATTAGTAAGTATCAAATTAAATTTCCAATAAATGGTGTATTTGTTGGGCTAGAATGGTTAGGTGAGAAAAATAATACAAATGAAATTAATCTCAACCCTGGATTCAGAATTTCTCAATTAGATACTGATTCATTTACGTTTATTTCATTTTACGGAAAACCGTTTATACATACTGGTAAAACACGTAGTTATTATGATACCCCGGTGTTTGGAATTGATATTGAAGATATAAGTGTGAAGTAAATTTTATTTTGTACAGATTTTACAGAATGAAAATAAGAAGTTGAAAAAAATAATAAAACAGTAAAATTAATTCGATGTTAAGACCCAACTTATTACTAGGCTATAAAAAAAATCTAGTTCTAAGCATGATTGCTTGGTTTGTATTGCAGATACTATTTTCTCAGTTAACGGTTTTCTTTATAAATAAGAATTCAAATGAAAATTTATTTAAGGCAATTGAAATAATTAACTTTAATAGTAGCATATCGTTTTGGAAAAGTATTACGGGAATTTGTGTGAAGATGTTGATGGAAATAACTGTAACAACACTATTAATTTATTCAGGCTTTTTGGTTGTTGGTAAAAAGCCTATTCTTAAAATTATTCTAAGTATAGTCATAATTGCGAATTCTGTTTTTTTGGTTCAACTGATGGCTGAATATTTCTATTTATTCTTTAATTACAAGAATATTTTAAACTTAGATATAGAAAGATTCTCTTTCTTATCAGTCAACTATTTTTTAAATATCTTCCATGTTAGCTATCCAAAACCCTATGGGTATGCTTTTCAAGTAATCAGTATTTTTGAATTTATTTACATTTTTGCATTAATTTATTTTGTAAAAAAATTTTTGAAAATCAGGTTTTTGGATAGTTTCAAAATCATTCTGATATCCTATATATTCCCTCTCACTATTTGGTTGTTAATAATTTCTTTTTTTTCATTAATCTAAAATGCTAAATGAATAAGCGTTTATATCTAATCATATTTATTTTTTTGTGTTTTATTCTTATTTTATCATTTAGTATACACTCGAAGTATTTTTTAGAAAATAAAAAAAATAATAGCGATAAAAAAATAATGACTCTAACATCTCATTTTGATGATACTTTATTTATTTTATCCAGACCAAAAAAAGAAATTCTGAATGGAACGATACATTTATTATTTGTATCTACAAATTGTGAGTTTTGCCATAAAGTATTGGATGTAGTTTGTTCAGAGAAGTTCCAGCTAAAAACTAATCAATTAGTCGTTGTTTTTTTGAATTCAGCTAAAGATGTAAAAGAGTATACATCAAAGCAAAAAAAAACAAGCTGGGAAAATATTTATTTGTATTCTGATTCGAATCTCAAAATCAGAAAATTATTTAGACAATTAGATACACCAACAATCTATATTTCTCAAAGCAGCCATATATATATCAAAGCTGTTGGATTAAATAATTCAATTGATTTAATCAAATCTTTGAAATGAAATTCATTAAAACAACTATTCAACAAGACCAATCAGATTGTGGGGTAGCTTGTTTGTTATCCATCATAAAATTTCATGGTGGCACTAATAACTTAGAAAACTTACGAAAGCTAAGTGGTACCAATATTACAGGTACTACCTTACTAGGTTTGTATCAAGCTGCCATGCAAATAGGCTTTACGGCTGAAGGTTGCGAAGCAGATATGGCAGCACTTATACAACATCCCTCACCAGTAATACTGCACGTAGTAATTGATAAGCAATTGCAACACTACGTAGTTTGCTATGGTACTACTACAAAAAAGGGGCAATTACAATTTATTATTGGCGACCCTGCAAAGGGTATTATCTATCTTTCAGAAGTTGAGCTAGATGCTATTTGGCAATCTAAAACCTGTTTAACATTAGAGCCTAACGACACGTTTAAAAAAGCGTCAGTCATTATAAATGAGAAAAAACAATGGATAAAACAACTGATTAAAGAAGACACACCCCTACTAGCTATTGCAGCAGGTATTGGGGTGGCTATTGCTGTATTAGGTATTGTAATGTCTTTATTTTCTCAACGCTTAATAGATGATATTTTACCTAAGAAAAACTTTACCAAATTAAATTTAGGCGTTGCTTTAGTGCTACTACTATTATTTGCCAAAGAAGGATTATCTGCTTTAAGGCAATATTTTCTCTTCAGGCAATCCAAAGATTTTAACACTAGAATTATTAGTAGTTTTTACAGTAAGTTACTACACCTACCTAAGCCATTTTTTGATACTAGAAAAATAGGTGAGTTGACGGCGAGATTAACAGATACTTCAAGAATACAAAGAGTAATAAGCCAATTGGCTGGTAATGTAGTAATAGATACGTTGGTTACATTAGTAGTATTTGGTTTTTTATTTTTCTATTCTTGGAAAGTTGCTTTAGCAGCTTTATTGGTAATGCCTTTTTATTTTATACTCATTTATAGGTACAATAAACGTATTATAGAAGGGCAGCGCAACATAATGAGTAGTTATGCGATGAGTGAAGCCAACTATATATCTACCCTACAAGGCATTGAACCCATAAAAAACTATAGTAAGCAAGATTTGTTTGCAACAACCAACAATACCATTTACAGTAAATTTCAAGAAAATGTATTTAACCTTGGCAAAATACAAATTAGTTTAGGCTTTATTGCCAATGGTTTTGGTATTGTATTTTTATTAGGGGTATTATTATACAGTAGTTATCAAGTATTTAATGGGCATTTAAAAACGGGTGAATTAATGGCTATTCTAGGCATGTGTTCTACCTTATTACCAAGCATTGCCAATTTAGCCCTGATTTCAATACCAATAAACGAAGCCAAAATTGCCTTTGATAGAATGTTTGAGTTTACATCAATTGAACCAGAAAATAATGAGGATGCAAGTGATTTAGAACAGTTCAATTCGTTGCAGGTAAACAATCTATCCTTTCGTTTTGCAGGTAGAGGGCAATTGTTAAAAAACATTTTTTTTGAGGTTGCCAAAGGCGAAATTATTGCTATTATGGGCGAAAATGGTTGTGGTAAATCAACCCTTATCCAAATCATTCAAAAGCATTACGCACAAGAACATGGTAGTATTATCATTAATCAAAGCCAGTCACTAGAAAATCTTTCCTTCACAAATTGGCGAAATATCTGTGCGTTAGTGCCTCAAAACATTCACATTTTCAATGGTACAGTGTTAGAAAATATTGCTTTTGACGATGCAGCCACTAAACCACAGGTAGTAGTTGATTTTTTGCAAGTCTATGGTTTTGTGCCTTTTGTAGATAGCTTACCCCAATCTATCATGACATTGGTGGGTGAAGAAGGTATTAACCTCTCTGGGGGTCAAAAACAAATGATAGCTATTGCAAGGGCTTTATATGCCAACCCTCAATTATTAATATTAGACGAAGCCACCGCAGCAATGGATAGAGAAAGTGAGCAATTTGTATTACAACTTTTAAAAAAACAGCAGCACAAAATGGGAATTATTTTTATTACCCACAGGCTGCATATTTTAAAAAATCTTTGCCAGCGCATTTATATTATCAACAAGGGCACAATAGAAAAATTAGGCACACACCAACAACTATTAGCAACTAAAAATTTGTATAGTAATTATTGGAACGATTTAAACTAATTTTAAAACCTTAAAATCCTCATCCCATACCTCCCACCTACACGTAAATACGCCACAAAGACTGGAATATGCCATCAACAA
>JASGCT010000045.1 GCA_030053915.1 Alphaproteobacteria bacterium | reverse complement strand
GGGTAATTGGTGGTATATTTTAAGTAAAAAAACACAACCAACTGCAAAATATGGGTTTATTAGATTTTGTTATAGTTATTATTATTTTATTAGTACCAAATTCTGAAAATGAATCCTCAGGAAAATTTAAAACATCTATAGGTAAAAAAGGTAAAACATTAATTTAAAAGGTAAAAATAAATAAAATGATTAACGACAACGATTCAATAAAAGCAATATCATTGGAAAATAACGATTTTGAAAATATCCCAGAATTTGTACAAATTGATAATATAAAAAATGAAATTATAAATAAAGACAGTAATTTTGTCTTTTTTTTTGGTGTTTCCGCATCGGGCAAATCGGTAATTTTATCTTTAATGCTTTATTATTTAAATTCTAAAGCAGGTGTATTAAAACCTCAAAAAATTCCAAAAGAAGCAAATGTGCTACTAATAGATTTTTATGATAAATTATCGAGAGGAATTTTGCCAGATAGAACCACAAGAGATAAAGTAACAAGATTAGATTTTGTTTTTGAACAAAATAGTAAATCTAAAAAAATCAAACCAATAAATTTAACATTTTTGGAAACAGTTGGTGAAGTCAAAAGTAATGAAGATACTGAAAAAATAACTTTATTAAACCTTGGGACAGCAGAAATTTTATCTAATTGGTTATATGAAAGTATTGTAGGTTATCCTTTGAACTATCAAGGTACATTTTGGGAAAGGTTAAAATTTGATTTCTAAATATGAATAGCATTTATTTTTGGGGTTTCGCTACTTTTGGACATCCAAATGATTTTAGACAGTCACTATTCTATCGTAGTAATAAAGAAATTGCAAAGAATTTAAAAATTTATGATTTAACCAACGCAATTAAAGTATTTCCTAACAGCAAACTATATTCAATAAGAAAAGAAATGATAGGTGGTTATAAAGGAGTTTCTTATACCATTTATACTTATGCCCAAGAAATGACTTCAAAGCGAGATGGTACTTTTATTGGTTCAAGCATATTATTTATAAATGAAATCACAGAAGAGAATCAAACAGTTGTTAAATTAAATGAATTCCATGAAATCTTAATTCAAAAAAAAACAAAAAATAATATATTAACTGTAAACCATTCGGACCAATTTGAACATTCAAAAAATTATTTAGACGAATTTGAAAAAAATAATTATATCCTTAAACAAATTACCGATATTGAAAACTTTTCTTATACTAAAAATAATTTGGTATTAAATATAAATACCGATCCTGAAAATCTTGCATCTTTCTTAAAAAAATCATTAATATTATTAAACCGTTACGATACCCTTTTTTTTACAAGCAGTAAAGAAATAATAGAATATTGTAAAAGCAAAAACATTTACTTAGTAAAAGATGAAAATAATTTTGAGCAAATAATTAAAAATTTAGAATATGAAAAAAAACAAAATCTAAATAATTCAGTGAATAATATTAATAAATCTAAATTAGTAAAGTTATTTGAAAATAATGCTTCTGTTTATAATGAACTTCAAAAATTGGAAGAAAAATATTTAAATATAATTCGTAAAGATAATTACGATTTTTTTATACAAAATCATCAAAAAAATTATTTAAATGAAATAAATAAATTAAAGTCAAAAATTCAAGAATTAGATCAACTAACATTAAACCAAATTAAGGAAAGTTCAAATAATCATATTGATGATAAAAAAAAATCAAAACAATTCAAACATTCAAGAAAACAATCCAAACATTCAAGAAAACTGCGAAAAAAATGATAAAAATGATAAAAATTATAATAAATCATTACATTTTCTTAATGAAAAAGACCTGAAATATTTTAATAAAAGTGAAGAAGTTAAAGGAAAAGTTAAAGGAAAAACATCATCACAAATTGTAGAATTAATATATAAAAAGATTCCTAAAAAAATTGAAAAATATTATAAACAGAGTCTTAACGAATATATAGAACTTATAAAAGAAAATAATCGGCAGGGTTTTCAATGCGAAGAGTATGCCTTTGACGATTTATTAAAAGTTCCGATTGATAATCCAGATACAAGATAGTGTATATATTAAAAATTTTCGCTCAACTCTGTTTTAATCTTGTTGCTAATAAATTAAATAAGTATATGAGGTTATGCTTGTACTCAAATTCAATGTCTAAAGCTATTAAAACAGCTTTTAAATATTTTTCAACTGCTTGTTGACAATGAAAACAAATGGTATCTTTATAATCTTTAATATGCAAAAATATTAATTTTGCTGTGCCTAAATCATGATTGCCTTTTTCAATCCAACTGTCAACTAAAATGCTATTGTTCATAAACAATTTTTCCTGTTTTAAATACCTCATAAATGAACGAATACTTTGTATGGAGCTCATTTTCAATTTCTTGATTTGTATAAACTAATATGTCAATTGGAAATTTAATTTTTTCTTTTTTGAGTTCATTCCAAATTTGAATACTTCTTTTATGTCTTGGTAAATCTGTATCTTTAATTATAAGAATATCTAAATCGCTTGTTTCATCATAAGTATTTTTTGAATAAGAACCAAATAATAAAATTTTATGGGGCTTATAAATGTTCGCAATTTTTTTTACCACATTTTGAATTTGCAATTCTGAAATCATTTTATAGTTTTTAAAGAGCACAATTGTGCAAATTTAGATAATTTATTTTTAAAAAGACCGCATTTAAAAAAAAATATGATACTATCCTATTATTAGACATTATTTCCTAATGCCAAAATATGTTGTGCTAATCCTTCCCAACTATATTTTTTCTTTTCTTCGGCAAAATGAGGTTTAAAATGGGCTTCGCCCAAAGCTACAATAGCGATAATTTTGTCGGCAATACTTTCGGGGTTGGGTTCGGCAACTAAGCCAATTTTACCATCGGGTACATATTGCGGTAAACTGCCTACATTGGTTACAACCATCGGTAATTCAAAATGATAGGCTAAAGGAATTACCCCACTTTGCGTGGCATTTCTATATGGTTGAATGGCAAAATTAGAGGCACTAAAATAATATTTTACCAAGTCATCATCAATAAAATGCGTGTGCAATATTAAATTGCCATAAGGATGTTCTTGTTCAATAAGTGCGCTGTAATGTGCTGCGTTGTCGTAATACTCACCGGCTACCAAAAACAAGGGCTGCGGTAGATTATGTTGAAGGCACTCAGCCCGAACAATGGGCATGGCTTTTAATAACAAATCTAAACCCTTATATTTTCTAATAAAGCCAAAAAATAAAATAATTTTAGGCTCAAGTGGCAGCGACAAATGCGTTCTTGCTGCAGTGGTGTCCAGGATTGAGCCAAAATTATCATATAAGGGGTGCTTGGCTTCAAACATAGGTTTATATAATGGAAAACTTTGATACTGCTTGGTTACCACCGAACTCATGGTAATAAAATTATCAACCGGCGCCGCAAAATATTGGGTTAAAAATCTATCGCCGATACGTTTTTCATGCGGTATTAAATTATCTAAAATACAAATAACGCGCAGCCGTTTATTAAATAGTTTCATCAGCCGTAAAACCGAACCAAAACAAGCCCCCATAAAGGGTAACCAAAATTTTAAGACAATGATGTCGGGCTTTAGTTGTAATATTTTATAGGCGGTTAATAGCCAATTAAATGGATTGATAGAATGTAACCAACGATAGATTTTTAAATTTTCTGGCGCTGGACTATTGCTATATTGGGTTTTACCAGGAAACAAAAAACTTGGGTATTGATACGAAAACGTAACCATGGTAACTTGATGACCTTCTTTTTGAAAGGCTTCGGCAAGGCGTTCGTTAAAACTGGCTAAACCGCCGCGATACGGATAGGCTGTACCAATATAGCAAATTTTCATATTATGAACAAGGTTGTTATTATGTTTTGCATCTTAAATATAGTATTTCATTAATTTATTTCTGCCATTAACCATTAACCATGAATGCTATCTTCTAAAATATAGCTATTTCTATCGTTGGCATTTCTCACAATCAGTTCGGCAATAAAACCACAAATAAATAATTGAATACCAATAATCATCGAAATTAAAGCTACGTAAAAAAAGGGTCTTTGAGCTAACCCATAGTGGTCAAAGATAAATTTTTCGATAGCCAGCCACAGGGTAGATAAAAATCCAGCTAAAAAGCTAAAGGCACCTAAGGTACCAAAGAATTGCATAGGCTTTTTCCCAAATTTCATCAAGAATAAAATGGTTATTAAGTCAACAAAACCATTGATAAATCTATCCCAACCATATTTGGTTTGTCCATATTTGCGGGGGCGGTGGGTAACTACTTTTTCGCCTATTTTGGTAAAGCCCGCTCTTTTGGCAATAAAAGGAATATAACGGTGCATTTCGCCAAATACTTCTATGGATTTTATAACTTTTAGACGGTAAATTTTTAAACCGCAATTAAAATCGTGTAGTTTTAAACCCGAGAATTTTCGGGCTGTGGCGTTAAATATTTTTGAGGGAAAATTTTTGGTAAGTTTATTATCGTAACGTTTTTTTTTCCAGCCGCTGATAATATCAAATTTACCTTCTTTAGCCATTGTCAGTAGTTCTGGAATTTCGTCTGGCGAATCTTGTAAATCAGCGTCCATAGTAATAACATAGTCGCCTTGAGCAATTCTAAAACCTTCATTTAAAGCGGCCGATTTGCCGTAGTTTCTAATAAATTTAAGTCCTTTAATTTGTGAGTATTTCGTTTTTAATGTTTTAATAACGTCCCAGCTATTGTCGGTACTGCCATCATCTATAAAAAGTATTTCGTAACTAATATGATGTTGGGTAACCACTTGGTGTATCCAGGCTACCAATTCGGGTAATGAATCTTCTTCATTTAGAACGGGAATAACGATTGAAATATCCATAATTAGGGTTGAGGTTCTTCTTGAATTGCTTGCATGGTTTTTTCTGGTTCGGGTTCGGAATCCTTTGGGAATACATTCGCATTCTTTTTAGAAGTTATGATGGCACCTAACAAAGCGCCAATGAGCCCTATTAGGGCACTAAAGATAACACCCATAAAAACAAGAACACTGATAAAATTATCAAACATTTTATTTGTAATAGATTCAGCGGCTTCTAATTGACTGGCTTGTAGCTTTTGAGTTGAAGGGTCGGTACGTAATTTTTCAATTGCAATCTCACGTTGTATTACAATTTCGTTGGGGAAAACAAATTTATAAAGTACAACCATGATAAGTGTGCTAATAATACCGGCAATGATGGCAGTTTTAAAACCATGTGAGAATAATTTTCCAAATTTTAGTTCGTGGTTATTATCTTTACCAAAAAGCCAACAACAGATTGCGGTGCCGCCTACTAAAATAATAAACCCTGACCATTGAAAAAAAGAGGTTTTATAGTCTTGTATGATTATTGGCATTAACGAATTTAATAAAAGCACAATGCTTAAAATAAAGCCATGGGCTAAGGCAGGTTTTTTTGTTTTCATATTTTTAATTTTTATTTATAAATATATTTTTATTATGAATAATGCCAAGTGCATTTCCTTTAAAATTCTGATGAAGAAAAGGGCTTGTGCCCGATTTAGATGCTGTTTTGTTAGGGCAAAACATGTTATGGCGTTGAATAATTGTTGCACAAAGCGGGCTATTCACTTTTAGCTCAGGGATAGGCAGATTTAATAAAATTCGTGGTTTTAAAGCTAAACAAGTAACGAGATGTTGTAGCGAGGCGTTTTGCAAAATATCTAAGGTTACTGCTGTAGAAAATTCTAAGCTATTAATCCCAAAATCTGCCGCACAAAAATCAATGTTTTTTTGGTCTAAAAGATAGGGAACATGATTGGCGGCAACAAAATCAATAGATCCGTCAATTAATCCTTGTCTTAAAAATGCACGGTCTTGCGGTGTTCGTAAAGGTGGCAATGTTTTAAAAAAAGTATTAAAATTAGCAGTTTGGGTTTCATCGAACCATAAATGATGCGGGGTTACGCTACAGGTTATTGAAAGTCCTTTCAACTTTGCTTCCTTAATGTATTCTAAAGATTTTTTTGTAGAAATGGCATTAAAATGCAGGGGTGTTTGGGTATATTCGGCGATTTCAATATCGCGTTGAATAAAAAGCTCTTCGGATAATGCGGGCATACCCATGAGTCCGCAGGTATTCGACATAGTTCCTTCATTAATATGTCCATGTTGATATAAAGATTCAAAATATGGGGTTTGAAAAAGAACTTTTTTAACGGATTTCAGGTATTGCAAACATTTTATTAAAAATACGGTCGATTGGATGGGTACAATACCATTAGAAAATGCTACAGCGCCGTTTTCGGCTAAGTCGAACATTTCAGACATTTTTTTTTCCAACAATCCTACGCTAACCCCACCGATGGGATGGAAATTTACTTGTAAATGCCTGTATTTGTGCATAATGGAAAATATTTGGGCGCTTTGGTCTAACACGGGATTCGTATTGGGCGTAATGCAAACATCTGTATAACCACCTTTGGCGGCACATAGACTTCCATTTTCCAAGCCTTCAATATTTTCGTTACCGGGTTCACCAAAATCACTATGCGTTTCAACAAAGCCAGGACATAAAATAGCCTCAGGAAATTCGATAATTTCTGTATCGGCATCGGCATGAATGTGCGTATTGATATCTAAAACAAGGTCATTTTGTATTAAAATATCCATTTTTTTCTCAAAAAAAATAGAGTTTGTAAAACCTATAATAATATTTTTAAGTAAATATTTCATTTTTAATTCTAAGTGCAAGTTACAATTATTTTTAAACAAAATATCAAAAATACGCTACAATTTTTAAGAATTTTGAAAATTTGTATCATAAATTATAAATTATTAGCTATTAGATGATAATTTTAGAAAAACTTAATGTATCTTTGCACCATTCGGGAAGTGGCGCAGTCCGGTAGCGCATTAGCATGGGGTGCTAGGGGTCGCAAGTTCGAATCTTGTCTTCCCGACAGTTTCAATTTATTAAAGGGGTGTTCTTAAAATGCTCCTTTTTAATTGATTAATAAAGAAATAGAAGTTATTTTTTAGCCAAAATTTCTTTATTTTTTGGAATTTTAAATCTTAAATATAAAAATATTTTTTTTATTAAAGAAAATAATGTATTTTTGCAAGAATTTTAATCTATCGCTATGAACAAATTTAAATCTTACATTAAAGAAAGCTATATAGAGCTTCTAGAAAAAGTGTCTTGGCCTAAATGGAATCAGCTTCAACAAAGTACTATTATCACGATATTATCTACTATTTTTATAACTTTAATTATTTGGGCTATGGATTTTATTAGTAGTAAAACCCTTGAATTTATCTATTCAATTTTTAAATAAATAACCGATGGAAAATACAACTACTATTGAACCAGTTAAAGAAATACAACAAGAAGTTAATGCCAACTTTCAATCAAAATGGTATGTTTTGAGGCTTGTAAGTGGCAAAGAGCGTAAAGTTAAAGAAATTCTTGAGAAAGAACTCATTAGAAATCAATGGCAGTCTGTAATTAAACAATTTTTTTTACCGATTGAAAAGATTTATAAAATGCAAGGAGGAAAAAAGATATTAAAAGAACGCAATTATTTTCCAGGTTATATTATGGTTGAAATTATTGACGATGAACTCTTTAAAAAAGAAATTATACATCAAATAACAGCAGTAAATTATGTCATGCATTTTTTAACCGATGGTAAAGCTTCTAAGGGGAATGTTATCTGTCTTCGAAAAAATGAAGTTAATAAAATGTTAGGACGCGTTGACGAATTAGATTTAGACGATGTTAAAATAATTGAGCCTTTTATTGTTGGAGAGAGTTTGAAAATTATTGAAGGTCCTTTTAAAGATTTCATTGCAACAATCGAAGAAATTAAAGAAGATAAAAAGAAGCTTGTACTTTCTATTAAAATATTTGAACGCGTTACGCCCATGGAATTTGGTTTTCAACAAGTTGAAAAAATAAGTTAATTTATATAAATTGCGTTTTTAAAACAACCATTTCATATTTCTGTATTCTAAAAAATTATAAACTAAAATTTTTTTAATAAAATTTTTATTAAAAAAATGTTAAAATATAAAACTATTTATGTACTTTTGCATTACTTAATTAAATTTTACATGTTAAGAATTACGGTACTTATTTTATTATCATTCACGTATAGTCTTTGTTTTACCCAAAAACATCAAGCTACAAAGTTTGAAAGTGTTTTTGAAAAAAATGCAAATATGGGACGCCAATGTTTTAATGCACACGATTATAATATGGCATTACAACACTTTTTAAAAGCATGGGAAATTGATTCTAACGATATTGCTGTTAATATTGCAATTGCCGAAAATTTGCTTATTTTAAAAGATTATGAGGAAGCGATATATTGGTGCAATAAAAATTTACATAAAAAGATTAAAAGTATTGATTTAGAGCTTATAATATGTGCCGCATTGCAGGAAACAGGAAAGCAAAGTCAAGCCTTAGAAAAGCTTCTAGAACTTAGTAATATCAACGCTTATAAAAACAATAATAAACTTTGGTTTTATTTAGGACTCAGTTATTATAATGAAAAAAAATTATCTGAAGCCAAAACATCTTTAGAAAAGTCTATCAGACTTTATTCAAATTTTCCTGAAGCACATTTTTTATTAGCAAGGGTAATGAAAGACTTAAATTACCCCGCTCAAAGTTTACTCTGTTTATATTATTTTTTATTTTTAGACCCACTCAACCAGCAAGCCCGTGAGGTGCGGCTTTTTATAAAGGATGCCATAGAAATTAATCACTTATCTAAAGCATTAATACAAAGCTATTTCGATTCTCTTTCTGTTGAAAATATAAAAATTGAATATAAAAATTTCGCCCAAGCCTTAAAAAATAATACCTCAGAAGATCAACAAATGATTGAAATAGATAATTTTAAGTTTTTGTCACAAGCTTTTTTTGATATCATGTATAAAAAATTTAAAGATAATACTGATATGGATAATTCGCTATGGATAGAACGCTATATCCCGGTGTTTCATAGTTTAATTAAAACCAGAAATCTTTCTACTTTTTGTATCTACATTTCACAATCAAAGGATATCTATTATACCCATTGGTTAGAAACACATCCTGATGAATTTAGAGCGTTTTCTAAATGGATTAGTAATTAATTATCAAATAATTGTACAAACAAAAATCTATTTTTTTATAATTAGGTTCTGTTTTTTAAACTAAAATCTTCAAATTTTTTTAGGTGTGTTACTAGTTTAGTATAGGTTTCATGATGCTAAATAGATTTATATAACCAAATGAATGTATATTTTGAAATCTCCTCTTTAAATAAGCTAATAAAAATTATAATTTTTTACTATCTTCTATAAATTTTGCGAGACCAATGTCGGTTAAGGGGTGTTTTAACAAGGCTAAAATTGAGTCTAAAGGCGAGGTACAAATATGAGCGCCTGCTTCTGCAGATTTTATTATATGAAGTGGGTTTCTAATAGAAGCGGCTAAAATTTCTGTTTCGTAATTTTGAATATCAAAAATATGTCGGATTTGGCTTATTAATTGAATACCATCCCAGTTAGAATCATCAATACGTCCTATAAAAGGAGAAATATAACTTGCCCCAGCTTTGGCAGCTAAAATAGCTTGACCAGCGCTAAAAACTAAGGTACAATTGGTTTTGATGTTTTTATTATTAAGGTATTTTATAACTTTTAAGCCATCTTTAATCATAGGTATTTTAACAACTATTTGAGGGTGTATGGCGGCTAATTCTAAGCCTTCGTCAATCATCTCTTTATAAGTAGTATTTAAAACTTCGGCAGATACATCGCCTTGAACTAATTCACAGATCGTTTTATAATGTTGATTAATATGTTCTTTACCTTTAATATTTTCTTTAGCCATTAAAGAGGGGTTGGTTGTAACACCGTCTAAAATACCTAATTCATGAGCCTCTTTGATATGGTTTAAATTGGCAGTATCGATAAAAAATTTCATAACATATAATTTAAAAAAATGGCAGGTTACTTAAAGCACACCGCTACAACCGTTTATCCTTGCTGTATTCCTACTCTGGGGAGGTTCACAGGAGCTGGTTGAATAAGACCTGCCGTTGCAAAGTTAGTAAATTTAATTTAAAAAATACATTTTTTTTTAAGAAATAAAAATTTCGTGAAGTTTATAGACAAAAATGCCATCTTCTTGATGATGAAGCGATTCAAAAATCATTTTTTTAGCTAATATTTCTACGGGCAAAGGTTTAAATTTTTTAAAAATTCCTATGGAATTAAAAAAATGAAGTAAATAATAAGAAATTGATTCTACCCAACGAATTTTATGTTTTGGACGGACTAAAAGACCAGGTTGAAATATAAATAATTGTTTTAAAGGTAGTAATTTGAGTTCTTTTTCGAGTTTGCCTTTAATTTTAGAATAAAATAACTTTGAATTGGCGTTTGCACCAACAGCGGATACTAAGCAAATTGCTGATATTCCATTTGATATAGCGTGTTTTGAGAGATTATATTGAAGTTCAAAATCTATATTATATTGACCTTGTCGTCCAACGTCTTTTAAGGTAGAACCTAAGGCTAAATAGAGAATATCACCTTTTAGTAAATGCTGCCAAGTATCTATCTTTTCAAAATTTACCACGTATTTAATAAGTTTAGGATGTTCCAATTCTATGGGTCTTCTGATAAAAATTTTAACATAATAAAAAGCGGGGTTTTCAAGCGTTTGCTTTACCAGGCATTCACCTGTGGCACCTGTAGCACCAATTATTATTGCAGTTTTAGCTGTTTTCATGATCGTTCATTTATTTAATTTTTTTTAAGAGAATCTTTGTATATTAAGTTGACTAAAAATCCTAAGATCGTTTATTATATCTATAAAATTAAATACTTTTAATTTAAAGGTAAATATTTTGTCAATCATAACAATACATTTATGCAAAAATAGCTCAAAACTACCAATAATAAACATATTGATAAATAAAAATCTCCCTATAATCTGATAAACACAAATTTTTCAATAATTTAGTACAATTTTTGATATTTTATGTAATAATTTAAGATAATTAAGCATGTAAATTCATTTTTTATTGTACCTTTGCATGAATATGTATTTAAATTTTACTTATTTAGTAAACATTTTTTTTTTAAACAAAACTATTTTTAATAGCTAGTTGGATGGAGCATTGGTTAGAATTTAAAAAGGCTGAAAAAATTATTTTTGACAAAGAAATTTTTGTTATAAGCCAAAATGATTATAAAAAGATTAAATCCAGTTTTAACTTTTTGAATTCAATTTACAAAAATAAAACAATTTATGGTATCAATACTGGTTTTGGTCCTATGGCAAATCATTTAATTTCGCCGTCAGATTTAAAATCTTTGCAAAAAAATTTAATCAGAAGTCATGCTTCGGGATGTGGTGAAAATTTAGATGACATCTATGTTAGAGCCACATTGTTAGCCAGGGTCAATAGCCTATCTAAAGGATTTTCAGGGGTACATCCTTCATTAATAAAATGTTTAGAAAATTATATCAATTATGAACTTTATCCTATAATACCGCAACATGGTGGTGTAGGGGCAAGTGGCGATCTGGTTCAATTAGCCCATATCGGCTTAACCATTTTGGGTGAAGGTCAATTAAGGTATAAAAACAAAGTGTATTCAACTGCTCAAATTTTAAAAAAATTAGAACTTGAAGCACCTCAATTTTATATCCGCGAGGGTTTGGCGCTTATCAATGGCACATCGTGTATGACTGGTATTGGCATTGTTAATATCCATCTTGCTCAAAAAGCCATGGATTTGGCAATTTTATTTTCTTGTATCATAAATGAAATTGTAAAATCGTTTAACGACCATTTTAGCCAAATTTTAAACAATTTAAAACATCATAAAGGACAAATTTATATTGCTGAAAATATGCGTTCTTTATTACAAACAAGTCATCGAATTAGAAATCGCAATGAAAATCATTATATTAAAATTGAAAATACTGAAGTTTTATCTCATAAATTTCAAGAATACTATTCGCTCCGTTGCGTACCGCAAATATTAGGACCTATTAAGGAAACTATCGACAATGCGAATATAGTGCTTGAAAACGAATTAAATTCTGTAAACGATAATCCTATAATTGACTATGTGAATCAGGAAGTTTATCATGGCGGCAATTTTCATGGCGACTATGTAAGTTTTGAGATGGATAAACTTAAAATTGCCATAACCAAACTTACCATGTTAATGGAAAGGCAATTAAATTTTTTAGTAAATCCAGCCTTAAATAATATCTTACCACCCTTTGTAAATAAAGGTACTTTGGGATTTAATTTTGGCGTTCAAGGCTTACAATTTACCGCTGTTTCAACAACTGCAGAAAACCAAACACTTTCAAATCCTATGTATGTGCATTCAATTCCTAATAATAATGATAATCAAGACATTGTAAGTATGGGTACTAATGCGGCATTATTATGCAAAAAAGTTATTGATAATAGCTTTGAAGTGTTGGCAATTCAAGCTATTACAATTACCCAAGCCTTAGATTGTATTGAAAAACTTCCTGAATTTTCAACAAAAACCCAAGCATTTTATAGATCTATTCGTACTATTATTCCAACAATTAAAGATGATAACGTGTTGTATCCTTATATCCCTAAAATTATTCATTTTTTAAAACAATATTCATGAGTTCAAAATGGGCTTGGATAACTGGTGGTAATAGAGGTATAGGTAAAGCTATCGCTTTAAAGTTGGCTCATAATACTGAATATAATATTGTGTTTACCTATTGCAATCACGAACAAGAATCCCAAGAAACATTACATGAAATTCAGCAATGTAACAAAAAAGTATATGCGTTTCAATTAGATTTCTTAAAACCTGAAACTTTTAAAAATGTTATAGATTCTTGGACGGCATGCGAGCCTGAAGCCTGCGTAGAAGTTTTAGTAAATAACGCTGGTTTTCATATCGATAATTTATTTGTATTTATGGAAGAGACCGAATGGCATCAAGTGATACAAAGTGGGTTAAATGGATTTTACTATCTTACCCAACATTTTGTAAAATCAATGCTCTTAAATAAGCTTGGTCGCATTATAAATTTAAGTTCTGTAAGTGGTATATACGGACACAAAGGGCAGATTAATTATGCTGCTTTAAAAGGTGCAATCAATGCGGCTACCAAAACCTTAGCTCTAGAAGTTGCCAAAAAAAATATCACGGTAAATGCTGTTGCACCTGGTCTTATAGATACTGATATGACTGCCCAACTGCCTAAAAATGAACTTTGCAAACAAATTCCAATGGGTAGGTTTGGTAAGCCCGATGAGGTTGCCAGTTTGGTTCAATTTTTAGCCTCAAAAGAGGCGAGTTATATTACAGGTCAAATTATAAATATTTCTGGAGGATTATACACTTAAACGATACATTTATGAAAGTACTTGTTATATATTATTCACAATCAGGGCAACTAAAAAGCATTTTAGATAGTATTTGTAACCCTTTAATAAATGAACCTTATATTCAGGTTGATTATTATGCAATAAAACCTATCAATCCTCATCCTTTCCCTTGGCAGTCTAAATCTTTTTTTAATGTATTTCCTGAAACAGTTTTAGAGATTCCTGAAGATATTGAGCCTTGTCCACCTGAGATTTTAAAAAAATCTTATGACCTAATCATTTTAGGTTACCCAATATGGTATTTATCGATAGCCTTACCAATACTCAGTTTTTTAAAGTCTGACGCTACTAAAATGTTGCTTAAAAACAAAAAGGTAATCACTGTAATTGGTTGCAGGAACATGTGGACACAGGCACAAGATAAATTAATTTCACATCTTAAACAAATAAGTGCTGATTGGATTGGGAATATTGTTTTAAAAGACAGACATTCAAATTTAATTAGTGTCGTTACAATTGTTGATTGGATGTTTAGTGGTATTAAAAGGAGGAAATATGGCTTATTGCCATTACCTGGTGTTTCTCAAAATGATATTAAAAATTGTTCAAAATTTGGTGAACGTATATTAATTCATTTAAAAAACAATACTTGGCGTAATTTACAATCAGATTTATTAAAACTTGGGGCTGTTGAAACCAATTTTTCTTTAGCCAAAATTGAATCTACCGCCTCGAAAATATTTAATAAATGGGCTACAATTATTCATAAAACACCGAGCAAAAGAAATTTATTATTAAAAATCTTTAAAATATACCTACAAATCGTTATTTTTTTACTCTCACCAATATTCAATTTTTTTTATTATCTTTGTGGTTTAGTGAACCCTTCTTATACAAAAAAAACTATAAAAAAATATAATGGAATTTATTAATTAAATAAAACATCAATAAACGTATGGTCTATATAACTAAAACTGCCCATTTTTTACCAAATGCTCCTGTTTCTAACGAAAACATGACTAATTATTTAGGATTGGTAAACAATTTACCTTCAAAAACCAAAAATATTGTTCTTAGAAACAATGGCATTAACCAGCGGTATTATGCATTAGATGCGGCAGGAAATACTACGCATACAAACGCTCAATTAGCCAATAATTCAATAAAAAATTTAGAAAAACAGGGTGTAAATTTGAACGACATTGATTTATTGAGTTGTGGCACCACCCTTGCCGACCAATTTTTGCCTTCTCATGCATCCATGGTTCATGGGTTATTAAATACTAAACCTATCGAACTCAATTCGGCTACTGGTGTGTGTTGTGCGGGGATGTCGGCTTTAAAATATGCCTATTTATCCGTTTTAACGAAACAAGTTCAAAAAGCTATTGCCTGTGGATCCGAAAAAGCCTCAGGTCTTTTAAAAGCTAATAAATTTGAAGCCGATTTAGATATTGTAAATTCTTTAGAAGCCAAGCCAAACTTAGCTTTTAATAAAGATTTTTTACGTTTTATGTTATCAGATGGTGCCGGTTGCTTTTTATTAGAAAATAATTTTGAAAAAGGGACGGCTTTAAAAATTGAGTGGATTGATTTTTATTCTTATGCGCATGAGTTACCAACCTGTATGTACGCTGGCGCAGATTTTGAAGAAAATGGTACGATGAGGTATTGGCAAGATATGCAACCTACCGATTGGCTGCCTCATTCAATTTTTTCTATCAAACAAAATGTGAAACTGTTAGACGAGAATATTTTGAAAAAAGGCGTAGAATCTTTTGAAAAATCTTTAGAAAAACATCCAGAATTTAAAGTAAAAGATATCAATCATTTTTTAGTTCATTTATCATCTTATTATTTTAAAGAAAAACTTCAAAATTTATTAGCCCAAAAAAACATCAATATTCCAGACGAAAAATGGTTTACCAATTTAAAAACGGTTGGTAATATAGGTGCTGCTTCAATTTATGTTATGTTAGATGAATTATTTCATTCCAACAAACTTAAACATGGTGATAAAATTGTTTTAGTTGTACCAGAAAGTGGTCGCTTTAACTATGCTATTTGTTTACTAACTTGTTGCCAAAAATAAATTATGAATACTTTTAAAGATATTAATAGTTTGATACCGCATCGAGCCCCATTTTTATTTGTTGATGCTCTTGTCGTATCATCTTTAAAAACTCAATATCATATTACGCCAGATAGCCTTTTTTTAACTATCCCAAACTTTTTAGAAGCTGGGATTTTTGAACATCAAGCCCAAAGTGTTGCCGCTATTGAAAATTATATCTCTTATAACGAAAACAAAACCTTACATCGTGGTCTTTTAATACAAATATCTGAAGGGAATTATTACCATCAACCAATACTTAACGATTGTCTTGAAACGACCATCCAATTAGTTCATAAAACTTTACCTTTTGTTAAATATCATGCTCAAACATTTTTAAATAAGGTATTAGTAGCCGAATCTTTTCTTAAAATTTATCAACAAGAGTTATGACACATCATACTGAAACTAAATTTGAAAATCCCAAAGAGTTGGTTTATGTGATTGATGAATCTGCTGGTAAACTTAAAACAGAACTTTCAGCTGGTTGGACGCCGAAAGCCATTGCTCTTGAATTTACTTTAGAAGTATTAGCCAATGAATTAGAAGAGATTAAACAAAAATGTTTACTTAATAAAACGAGTCCTATTGTTTACTTTATGAAATTAAATCGGATGGACTGGCAAACCTTAGCCGCTTATATGCACAAATCAGTCTGGCTGATAAAATTTCATAATGTACCGTTTGTATTTAAGAAATTATCGCATACAACAATTCAAAAATATGCCCGGATATTTAAAATTGATGTTAATGCTTTGAAATGTTTTAATCATAACTATCATGGCAAAACCATTTAATCATCAACAAACCGCACATTGCGAAAATGGTGTTGTATCTGGTTTATTAAACCATGCGGGCTTAACCATCAATGAACCCTTATGTTTTGGTTTAGGCAGTGGCTTATTTTATATTTATATTCCTTTCTTAAAAATTAATAACGGACCTGCTATCAGCTATCGTTCAATGCCACACAGCATTTTTAAAGACCTTAAATCTTTATTAAACATAAAATTTATTCAAAAAAAATTTAAAAATCAACAAGTGGCACAACAAGAACTTGACCAACTTTTAGCACAAGGTAAAATAGTTGGGTTACAAGTAGGTGTATATAATTTACCTTATTTCCCAGAGTCGTATCGTTTTCATTTTAATGGACATAATTTAATTGTTTATGGTACCCATAATGGTAAATATTTAATAAGCGACCCTGTTATGGAATACACTACAGAACTTAGTCCACAAGAATTAAATACTGTGCGTTTTGCCGAAGGCGTTTTTGCCCCTAAAGGTCATTTGTTTTATGTTGACTCTATTCCACAGGACATTGATTATAAAATAGCTATTAAAAAAGCTATTGACAAAAATTGTCGGCGCATGTTGATCCGACTTCCAGTGATCGGCGTAAATGGTATTCGATATGTTAGTAAAAAGATTTTAAAATGGCAAAATACTTTATCAGTATCTAAACTAAATTATTATCTTGCTCAAATGATTAGAATGCAAGAAGAAATAGGCACTGGTGGTGGTGGGTTTCGATTTATTTATGCTGCATTTCTTGAACAAGCCTCCGAAATACTATCATATCCACCTTTAAAAGAAGAAGCCACGCGTATGGCAACAATAGCTGAGAAATGGCGACATTTTGCTGTAGAAGCTTCAAGACTTATCAAGAATCGAAATAATCCCAATGCCTCCTATCAACATCTGGCAATATTACTATCCGAAATTGCTGAAGATGAAAAACATTTTTTTTTAAACCTTAAAAATATTATGAAATCATGTCCATAACTATCGAACATGTTAGCTTTTCTTACCGAAACGCGAAACGCCAAGCGCTGCAAGACATTAATTTTAAAATTGAAAAAGGTACTTGCTGGGGACTTATAGGACACAATGGTGCTGGAAAAACATCGTTGCTACATTTATTAGCTGGTTTAATGAAACCAAGTTCTGGCACCATCACTTTATTTGATACAAACTATGCTAATCATGTCAGTTTAATAAAAAATAAAATTGGCTTTGTACCCCAAGAATATGCCCTCTACCCTACCCTTACATGTGCTCAAAATTTATTTTATTTTGGCGGATGTTTTGGACTGAATCGCAACTTTTTAAAAACTAAAATACATCATTTTTTAGAAGAACTTGACATTTTAGAATATGAAGACACCTTAGTAAAACATTGCTCAGGTGGCATTAAAAGACGTGTTAATATTATAGCTTGCTTATTACATAATCCAGATTTTATATTATTAGATGAACCCACTGTTGGGGTGGACATTGCCTCTAAAAATTTAATTTGGACTTATCTTGCAAAATTAAATCTTGAAGGGAAAACTATTCTGATTACCTCACATAATTTACACGAAATAGAAGCCCTGTGTCCCAATCTTTTGATTTTACATAAAGGAAGCTTAGCTTTTAATGGCACCAAAGAAACCTTTTTTAACCAGCATCATGAAGCGAAAAACCTACATGAAGCCTTTAATATTTATCAAAATGAATAAATGGATTCAAAAATTTAGAGCCTCATTTACCAAAGAGTTTTTATTGTTAATAAAAGATTGGGGTTCCCTCATTATTTTATTTTTAATGCCTGCTATTTTGTTAATTATTGTAACCGCCATTCAAAATACAAATTACGAAAAAGCTGGTCTTTCGCCAATTAGCATGGCAATATTTAATTATGATACTGGTAAGATTGGTAACAAACTTAATGAAAACTTACAAAGTTACACGCAATTTAAAACAACCTTTGTTTCAAGTATTCCTGAAAATCAACCTGAAGCCATATACAAATATCTTACGGATAATAAAATAAAATTTGCTATGATAATTCCTTCAGTTTTAAGTTCAAGAATTGAGGGCGAAATGAATTCAATAATTTCACCGCTTTTTGGTGATACTTCTAAAAAAAACACATCGCATTTAAAACAACCTCAAAACCCAATAACCATTTCGCTAATTTACGACCCTGAAGTGCCGCAGTTTTTTAAAGAACAATCGAAACTAATTATTCAAAATCTTGAAAAGCAAATGGAGGTAAAATTTTTACTTACCAATGTGGTTCAACAATTACAAGAATACGAACCTTCTATTAAGATGCCTGAAATCCATGAATTTATAAACTTTAAAGAATTACAACCTAATCAAGCTGAAATCAAAAATGTTGAAAATGGCGTTCAATATAATGTCATAGCGTGGGGGTTATTTGCTTTGTTTTTTATCATGAGTCCCTTATCAATAAGTTTAGTCAAAGAAAAGAATTACGGCACTTTATATCGTTTAAAATCTTTACCCTTACCTTATGAAATTTTTATTTTAGCCAAAACTTTATTATATTTAATAGTAGCTTGGCTTCAATTTTGCGTTATGGTTTTAGCTGGAAAATTAATTTTCCCTTTAGTAGGTTTAATTCCGTTTGAAATTTCGATGCTCAATTTTTTAGGATTATTAGCATGGGTTACTATACCAGCCTTAGCGGCAGTAGGCTTTGGAATTTTCATAGGAAGTTTTTGTTCAACCTCCGAACAAGCTGCACCGTTATCAGCCTTGTTGGTTGTGGTTTTATCGGCTTTTGGTGGCATTTGGGTACCCGAATTTGTGATGCCCGAATTTATGTTGCCCTTTGTGCATAACACCCCAGTAAGCTGGGCATTAAAACTCTTAAATGGATTCTTAAACAACACCAATTCATTAATCTTACAACTTACTTACAGTGTTAAATTAGTATCTTTATTTTTAGTTTGGTTTTTTATTTCTTACCTCATCGAAAAGAAAAAATTTTACTAAATATCAATTATGTATATTTCTAATTTTCATTGTTTAACAGCGTTAGGAAATGAAAGTGAAACCATTACTAAAATGCAAGCCAACATCTCGGGCTTAAAAATTATAGAAC
>JASGCT010000115.1 GCA_030053915.1 Alphaproteobacteria bacterium | reverse complement strand
TTTTTATACTTAAAATAAACTTTTTTTAAAATCTTAACTGCAAAATCTGGGATTAAGGTATCACCATAAGTAAGATGTGGTTTAAAGATAGAATCCAAGCGGGGTGCGGTTTGAGCCCCAACATGAACGCTGATTATCAACAAAAAAACAGCCAGACAAAAAGACTTTACTTCTTTAGAAAATTTTAACATAATACTTATTTTTAACAATATATTAGCACAAAGGCAGTGTTTTTTTTAAAAACAAACGTTTTGTTAACAAATGTTTAAAAATTAACAAAAATTATCCTAAATTATTAAGTTAAATGACTAGTGTCCGCTTAAAATTTGAGTTTTTTTACCAACCACCCCGTTCTACGGACACCCCTCCTTGTTAGGCTTCAAATTGCAGGGTTATCAAATTATCTTGTTTTCCATGTTCAGATATAAAAAATATAATACAACAAGAATTTAGCTTTGGCAACAACATTTTAATTTTTTATCAATATCCGAACCATATTATCTTAATTTATTGTAACTTTGCACCGATGCATATTTTATCAGCCGAAAATCTTAGTTTAAGTTTTACCGAAAAACCTCTTTTTTATAATATTTCTTTTAACATTAACGAAGGCGATAAAATTGGATTAATTGCCAAAAATGGCAAAGGCAAATCTTCGCTTATTAAAATGTTAAATAATAACGAAGCACCAGAAAGCAGTAAAATATGGCTGAATAAAGAATGTATTATCATTTATTTACCGCAAAACCCAATCTTTGATGACCAAAAATCGGTTTTAGAAAACATTTTTTTAATTGATAATCCCATTTTTAATGCCATTAAAAACTACGAAAATGCCCAGCAGTCTGAAGACTTAGAGGCGATAAGCCTGGCCATGGAACAAATTGATAATTTACAAATTTGGGATATAGAATCTACCATTCACCAAGTATTAACGAAACTAAAAATTGATAATTTAACCCAAACCATGCATAGTTTAAGCGGCGGACAACGCAAACGGGTTGCCTTAGCCAAAGTTTTAATAGAAGCTAAACTAGAGCCTAAATATAAACTTTTATTGTTAGACGAGCCTACCAACCACTTAGATTTTGATATGATTGAATGGCTTGAAAATTTTTTAAAAAAAGAAAAATGTTCGATTTTATTAGTTACGCACGACCGCTATTTTTTAGATGAAGTTACCAATAAAATATGGGAACTCCAAGAGTCAGAAATTAATTTTTTTGAAGCGGGTTACGACCATTATTTAGAAACAAAAATTATTCGTGCCGAAAGTATGAATGCTTCGCTTCAAAAAGCCCAAAATTTATTTCGTAGAGAATTAGAATGGATGCGAAAACAACCCAAAGCCCGCACGAGTAAAAGTAAAAGTAGGCAAGATAATTTTATTAAAATTGAACAAGATGCCCATAAAAAAATTGTTACTGAAAACGTCCAACTTCAAATGAAAATGACTCGCATTGGTGGTAAAATTTTAGAATTAAAAAAGGTTTATAAATCGTTTGACTCTAAAATTATTTTAAAAGGCTTCGATTATACGTTTTCTAAGGGCGAACGCATAGGTATTATTGGTAATAATGGTGTTGGAAAATCTACTTTTATTAAAATTTTACAACAATTAGAGCCGCCTGATTCTGGTAAAATAAATATTGGCGAAACCATTGTATTTGGTTATTATAACCAAGAGGGGCTAAGCTATAAAACCAATATAAGAGTTATAGAATACGTTAAAAACATCGCTGAAAATTTTAAATTAGCCAATGGCGGCTATTTAAGTGCCGCTCAATTTTTAGAACTTTTTTTATTTCCGCCTGAAAGTCAATTCGCATTTTTAGATTCTTTAAGTGGTGGTGAAAAAAAAAGATTATTATTGCTCACCATACTTTATAAAAATCCTAATTTTTTAATTTTAGACGAACCCACCAACGATTTAGATATTCCTACTTTACAAGTTTTAGAAAATTTTCTATTAGAATTCAAAGGTTGTTTGATTATTATTTCGCACGATCGGTTTTTTTTAAATAAAGTTGTAAACCATATTTTAATTTTTAAAGGCGAGGGCGATATCCATCATTTTTATGGCAATTATTACGACTATAAAATTTCTGAAGAAACGAATGCCGAGACCATTAAAAATTTGTCAAATCCAGATCTAAATGAACCTGTATCTAAAATGGTTCCTAAGGATTCAAATAATACCAAAAATCAAAAACGAAGTTTTAACGACACGAAAGAATTACAAGAAATTAATGATATTTTACCTAAATTAGAACAACAAAAAATACATTTAACCCAAGAATTAGAAAATAAGGTCTTAACCTACGAAGAAATAAGTGCTATTACTCAAAAAATTCAAGACATTATTTTAAATATCGAAAAATATGAAAATAGGTGGTTAGAATTGCAAGTGGATGTTTAAAAATATATCTATTTAAGTTGGTCAAAACGATTTTTTGAACTTATATTACTCCAACTTCTCATTTTCATTAAAATTTAATTATGTAATTTATTTGTGTTATAAAAAACAAATTGTATCTTTGTAAAAATATTTAAAAATACTTGAATTATGTTGTTTAAAAATTATATATTATTATTCATGATGCTATGTTTGTTTGTTACGGATATTTTTTCTCAAAAAGCGAATTATACGGTTTATAGTGATGTTAGAAATAACCATTCCTCTGTTTTTGGAGCAAGCTTGTATAATTATAATGATTATAATGGCGTTAGTTTAAATTGGAAAGATGTGGATCATTTTGGCGGAACTATAAGTTTAGTTTTAATGCCAATCCGATACGATAAAAGTTCTTTTTATGCTGTTAAATATAGTCATAATTTTGTAACTCAAACCTTTCAGCTATCACGATTTAGTAAAAAAGAAACGTATGACCACCAATATAGACACGATTTTAGGTCAACGCATTGGATCGATTTTAGTCCTTATGTCTTTGCATTTTTAGGCACGGGGATTACCACACAAGACCCACCAGCCGCACCTGCTACCTATTATCTTACAGGCAATGTAGGTTTTGGGCTTGAATTTATTTTTCAAAATAGATTTGGCTTGAATTTAGAAATTGGTGGCGGCAATATTCCTGTTAATGCACCTAAATTATTAAATTTAAGTTATGGAATAGGATTTGGTTATTATTTTAACAAAGTTCTTTAAAACATTTAACTCCAAAACATCTGCTAAGCCTTTAACTTTTTAAAAATAACCCTATTAAATTTGTTTGAAATTTATAGGATTTTTAATAATTTAAAAGGATTTTTATAAATTGTATTAAAATTAGTTAATTTTTTGTAATTTTGCACACAAGTATAATTTATATGCATCATATTGAAAAATTTGTGTTAAGTAATGGATTAACGTTTATTGTTGAAGAGGATAGTTCGACACCCATGGTGGCTTTTAATACAGTTTTTAAAGTTGGGGCAAAATATGAAAATGCTGAAAAGACAGGCTTAGCGCATTTTTTTGAACATTTAATGTTTACCGGAAGTTTAAATATACCGCATTATGATACCAACCTTCAAAAAGTTGGCGGTGATAATAATGCTTTTACAACCAACGACTATACCAATTATTATTGCACCTTACCAGCAGTTAATATAGAAACGGCTTTTTGGTTAGAAAGCGACCGCATGCTCTCCTTAGCTTTTAATGACAAAAGTTTTGAAACTCAAAAGAAAGTTGTTTGTGAAGAATTTTACGAAAATTATATTAATAACCCTTATGGCAATGTGTGGCAAATTATGCGAAATATGGCATACCAAAACCATCCCTATCAATGGATGACTATCGGCAAAGACCCTCAACATATTGAACAAGCAACTTTAGCCGAAGTTAAAGATTTTTATTTTAAATATTACCGCCCCAATAATGCAATTATTTCCATTGTTGGGAATGTAAAATTAGACCAGATAAAAGCCCTGGCTGAAAAATGGTATAGCCAAATTCCAAACAGTGTTATTGAATATAATATTCCTGTTGAGCTTGAACAGCTTGAATCCAAAAAAACTATTGTAAAATCAAACGTACCGCAAGATTTAATTATGTTAGCTTGGAAAACAGTCAGCAGGTTATCCAGTCAATTTTATACCTTAGACCTTGTTTCGGATATTTTAGGAAGCGGTCAATCGTCACGGGTATATCAAAGTTTAATAAAAGACCAGAAATTATTTTCTTCAGCGCAATGTTTTCATTTAGGTCATATAGATCCGTCCTTAATTGTTATCAGTGGAAAATTGCTAAAAGGTGTTAACATGGAAACGGCTGAATCGGCTATTTTAGATATTGTGAATCAGATAAAAATAGAGCCTGTAGAACAAAAAGAAATAACCAAAATCGCTAATAAAATCGAAACTATTCAATCTTTTGA
>JASGCT010000044.1 GCA_030053915.1 Alphaproteobacteria bacterium | reverse complement strand
ATTTTACCATCTTTGCCTTGCAAAATGCAATAAATTTTATTACAATCTAACCCATCGTTTATTGTAAATTGCTTAAAGGATTTACCGTCATATTTATAAAGTCCATTATCTGTGGTTCCAAACCAAAGATTGCCTGATTTATCCTTTAGAAATCGTTGCACAACGCCATTTTCTATATTTTTTATTTGTTTGACATCATTTTTTTCTTTTTGCACATCATTATTAACTGGCTCGTTGCAGGTTGTACCTAAAAGTGTTATGGTGAGAAACGTAAGAAATAGCATTTGTAATATTATTTTTTGATTAGTCAAATTGTCTTGATGTTTGGTTATTTATTTGTTGGTTTGGGGTTTGCTCTGTAACGACCACTAACGTTTTGGGGGTTGGTGAATTTGGGGGATTTTGAAGGACTTACTTTCAATTTGGCACTATCTTCATTAGAAAACCAAATGTTCAATTTAGCACTAAACCCGCCATTTCATAAATATGCTGTTGTAGCCAGTTTTTATTTCTCGGCTAACTTCAATTTTCTTTCTTCAAAGTATTTTTTTAACTGCTCAAAGTTCATATCTTTAATGTCGTTACTTATATTATCACGTACTTCTCGCATAAATTTTACAGCTTTGAAATCTTTTATTATTTTGTCTTTATTCTTCATAATTTATTATATCTTTTGGTGAACGAATATCTATTTGAGCATAGCCTAATTTAAGATTTACAGCATTGTATCCTCTAATTCTAAAAACATTTACAATGTGTTTAAAGTTCCAACTTACTAAAATATCTGCCTTATGAATTGTTGCTAAAGCAATATGAAACAGTCTTCTCTACTAGTTTTCCCCACCACTTTTTCAGAAATATAAGTATCCGCGAGATTTACAGCTTCTTCTGATAGTTCCACTCTAATTTTCAGCTTTTCAGGAATAGAATTTAAAAATTCTCTGACTTGTTTTGGTGCATTGATTAATTCATCTTGGTAACAGAAGAAAACATAATGTTGTATTGAGAATTTTCAAGATTATCAAACAATGATTGAGTTGTTTCAGCAAACTCAATATCAAAGTAACCCCCAATTACAGAGGTATCTACATACAATGTCAATTTTCTATTTTCCATTTTGCAAAATTACAACAATTCTACGAATTGGAATTCAAATTTTTGGACTTTCTATATTTCCAAAGATAAAACACCATTAAAGAATAGTTGAGCAAACATATATGTTATACCTACAACGGGATCATTGTTAACTAGATAAGGTCTTAAATTTGGAATATGCAAAAATGTTTCATTTATAGCTCCACCAATTAATAAATAGAAACTTAAAACCATACAAATTATATGGACTTTATGCCAATATTTATGTTTTAGTTTGATAGAAATTATACCTGGAATTATTACAATTAAACAAGCAATGGCTAAATAATGTGGAAAAAACCACTTTCCAAAAGCGTTTAATATAAATAATGCAGTTATGTTGTTAAACAACATCGCATAAAAATACCACAATCCAATTTTCTTATGCCTTATGTTTCCTTTAACTCCTAAAAGTACTATAATTCCAAAAACAAGTGATAAACTTGCTGAAATCGTATGTGTCCAGCTTAAAATTGTTTTAATTAATTCCATCATTTTTTTACGTTATTTTGGTTTAAAATTGGCTACAACGGTTTGGCGCTTGGCGAAGTGGCGGGCTTTTTACCACTGAACTTTATGCGGAGCACAAAACTTTCGGCTACCACTAAATTGTCTGCTGTGCACGAAACCCCGCCTATTTCAAATGTGCTGTTATATGCTGTTTTTTTTTTCTCGTGTTCATTAGTTCCAAAAGTCTAATAGGTTTGTAATTGCGTCTTTGAATAATTTCGGTGCTTTTACGCCCAAAATTAGTTGTCCGTTTTCGTTGAGTAAAAACCCAATTTCTATTTCAATTATTTCTTCTTCGGTACTTCCATAAAGTACAACTGTCCTCAAAATTTTGAATTTAGGATAGTGTTTTAAAATATAATTTTTCTCAATATAGTCGTAGTTTCCAAGTTCGGCAATTCCATTTTTTCGGAAAGCATACTTTTTACCTTCTACATTTATTACTTCACTTCGTCCAAAGTCTATAAGAATTAAGTCTGGAATATGTACAATTTGTTCTTTGTCGCCACCTTTATATTTTTCTCTGTCTTTGTATTTTTCAAGAGGAATATGTTCGCCTTTTTTGGTAATAAAATAACCTTTTTCGCAACCTGAGTGATTTTCAAAAATAGAATAACCTTGCGTAAAGTTTTCAACTACTAAATGAATAAAAATTGTTCCTAATTTTTCTCCGTCTATGTCGTATTTCCAATAATCATTATTCATTTCGGCTTTTGGAACTGTCAAGCCTTTTAATGAAATGCCTAATTTATTGGCAATTTGAATGAATTTATTAGTTTTTCCAACGTGGTTTTGTGAAAGTCCGTGTTGAGTTATTTCAATTTTTTGTACCCAACCCAACAATCGCAAAACTGCACAAATGATACTCAAAGCACCAATATTTGGGTCATGTGAAAGTCCACCACTTTTAAAAAGTCTGCCCGAAACTTTAATTTTAGTTTTTGATTTTGTTAGTAAAACTGGCACGTTTCCTTTCGGTGCTTTTCGCATATCATTTTTCAAATCTATGATTTCATCAATAGTTTTGAAAGGTGTAAATATTATTGGGTCAAGTTTTTTACCCAAAATTTCAACGCCCAAAGTCAAAAGTAATTTTGTACCGAAAATATAGGTTGAAGTTGGGTTTAATTTCTGGTCAATTTGTAAATTGTAAAGCATTATTTTCTTTACGTTTGGGTAGTAACTCTGTATGAAAACAAATTTACTACAACGTTGATAAACGCCTGTATTTCGGCTTTCCTTGTCGTCTGTTTTTGTTTCTTCTATCGCATAAATTGGCTCGTCTTTTAAAGTTGGTTCATCTTTTTGGTAAAATATCAAAAAATCTGTAAAACTTGAATTACCCGAAACTGTTTTCACATAAACTTTATCTACCTTGTTGCAACGAAAGCCTGTAACTTCATAGGTAAAAGTAAATTTATTGTCTTGCAAAATTGGGAAAATACGAATAGTATCAACGAATACAGCAAAACCGTAATCTTTGGCAAACTTTTGAAATATCGTTTTCAGAACTTCTTTTTTAGGTCGTTCTTCCGTTAAGAACCAAAGATTTTTAGGCATATTTTTGTAGTATATAAAGTTGTTCTTGAATAAATTTTTTGGTGATTCTTTCTCCGTTGCTGTTGCTTTTAAAACGTAAATATTCAAACTCAACTAATTCAACTTTTCCGTATTTTTCTAATGCAGAAATTATGTTTTCTTGTTTCATAATTCCTTCGGAATTATAACTTAAAATTAAGGTTTTAAACTTTCCTTCTTTTGCAATTTTATTTAGTTCTTGTATTGCTGTTGTTGCATTGCAAAACTTTGATTTTTGATTTTGATAATCTCTTAAACCTCCAACGCCTTTAATTATTGGGTTGTCGTATTTTGCAATGGTTTCCAATAAGTGGTAATTTGGTGCGTATTGTCTTTGGTTGTAAGGTGGGTCAAGATAAAAAATATCTGCCTCAACTTGGTTTAATAATTCTGTTGAGTTTTCATTGTAAGTGAAATTTTCTTTGTTGTTTACAACAAATTCAACTGGTCGTAAAATCATTTTTTTCACTGCTCTTGGGTCCCACTTTTTTTGAAATGCAGCATAAACACCTGAAATATTAGCGTAAAAAGGTACCGTTTCAATTAAACAAGCCAACAAAATAAAATATTCATTTTCATTTATTAAGTTCTCCGTTTTCCAATGTTCAATTTTTTGTCTAATTGCATCAATTATTTTCCCGTTTTCATTTGAATAATACATTCTTGGAATTTTTAAATCAGAAGTTCCAAATGGCGTATAATTTTGAGAAATAAAACCCTCAATTGGTTCAATTTGGTTTAAATATTCTACGATTATACGCAAAGGTGAAGTAAAAAGCGAAGTGCTTTGAAAGTTGATTTTATTTATTACTTTTTCAAAGTTTAATACTTCATTATTTGAAACATAAGCCTTTTGTAAAACATAAGAGAAATACAATAAATCAGATGAAAATATTTGATAATTTAACTTTTTAAAAAACCTGCTTACGCTTGTTGTTCCTGCAAAAAAATCAAAAAATGAATTGCCTTGAATATTCTTTGATTGCATTACTTGGTGTATTTTATCAAGTAAATTTTCTTTGTTTCCGATATACCTCATAAATGATAAAAATTAAATTCATCAAAAAGAGTTTTCTCTTTTTGTGGCTTTTGAGGTTCGTAATTTGTTATTAAAACTTCAACACTTGCGTTTTTATCTCGTACAAGTGTTTGATAGTTTGAGTTAGAATAATTAAAATCAATAAAATTGATTTTATAATTTGAATTATTTTCAACCCAAGATTTTAAAATATCATTTGATTTTCCTTTGTGTTCCAAAACATTGGAAAGTGCAAATTTTATATTTTGATTATCTAAACTGTCAAGCGTTTTTAAAAGCTGTTTTTCTTCATTTTCAGTCCAACCTTTAAAACCTCTTTTTCCATCATTATAAGTCCCTGTCGTAATTAGATATGGTGGGTCGCAATAAACAAAGTCGTCATTATTTAGAAATGTAAAATCAAAATTATTAAAACAAACATTGGCGAAGCCAATGTTTGTTTCTTTTAATCTGATTACAAATTTTTCTAAATTTTGTTTCATTGAAGCATTAAAACTACTTCTTTCTCGTCCAAAAGGATTATTAAATTCGTGGTTATTGTTAAACCGAATTTGGTGGTTAAAAGAGTAAGCAATAAGTACAAACAAATCCAAAGGATTTTTTTGTTTATTGTATTGTTCTCTCATTTTTTTGTAGCCTTCTTCGTTTGTCAAAGAAAGTTCAAACTCTTTTATTCGGTTTTCAATGTGTAAAATTGTTGTATCAAGGTCGTTTTCTTGAAATGTTTGGTACATTTCAATTAGATATGTTAGGTTGTCGTTAAAGTAAACTTTGTTAGCGTTTACGTTAATTCCTACGTTACAACCACCTGCAAATAAGTCAATAAAATTGTCAATTTGTTTTGGAAATAAAGGCAAAATTTGGTTTAATAGTTTAGCCTTACCACCAATGTAATTCAAAGGTGATTTGATTTGTTTTAAACTATGTCTGCTTGTTACCGCCATTCAATTTTTAATTTCTGCAAAGTTACAAATTTAGTTGTTGTTTTGATGTCTAAAATTTCAGTTTTTATTCCAAATGTCTGTCGGATGTACGGTGTCATAAAATGGCCCATAACTAGCATATATACGCAACTTTTTGCGATTTTGCCATATTCTGAGTTGTTAAATAAAAATGTCATCATATTTCTTCATTTTAATAGATTCATTGCAATCTAAAAATTTGGGTGCAAAATACAACAATTTTTACTATAAACATTTTTTTTAAAAAATTCTTTTTTTGTGCATGATTGACCAATTTATCTAAAGAATTGGCAATGTATCAACGACACCCTTTGTTTAAGACAACAAATTTAGGTTCAATTTTTACGTAATTTTAAGCTAAAACACAGTGGTTCAAAAACACCCATTTTTTTTACGTTAAAATTATATATGCTATTGCTATTGAGTTAGTTATAAAAAACAGTACTTTCAAAAAATATTAAATTTTTAAAAAAGCAAGGCTAACAATACTCACATCATAGTAATGGACTTATTGATTTATTGCAACGTAATTTAGTAAATCGGTTCTTTGCAAAGCTACAAAATTAATATGAAATCATTGAAAAAAAAATGCTTTTTTCATAAAAAATATTTTTTAAAAATTATCTATTTGATTTTCAATAATATACATACTTATCTATGTTGACTTTCATGTAATTTTTCAAAATTTATTTTTGAGGCTACCAAACAATGTAACCATTATCATCTACTAACACTTTTTACTAAAATAACGGCAGTGTGTCTTTAAAAGACATTCAAAACATTTAGGATTTTTGGCAGTACAAATATATCTACCATGTAAAATTAACCAATGATGCATTTTATGAATGAAAGGTTTGGGAATTATTTTTACTAAGGCGGTTTCTACAGCTAAGGGCGTTTGGGCAGTTGATGGTACCAGCCCAATACGATGCGCTACCCTAAATACATGGGTATCTACCGCCATATTCGGCTGTTGGGCTAATACAGAGGTTAAAACATTTGCCGTTTTTCGCCCCACCCCTGGTAAAGTTACAAGTTCTTGCACCTCTAAGGGTATTTTGCCCTGATAATCTACTAAAACTTTGATAGCCATTCCTATTAAATACTTCGATTTAGAATTTGGATACGAAATAGATTTTATAAGATCAAAAACATCTTCAACATGCGCTTGCGCTAAAACGGAGATATTCGGATATTTTTCAAATAAAAATGGTGTTACAAGGTTCACACGTTTATCGGTACATTGGGCAGATAGTATTACCGCCACCAATAACTGGTAGTCGTTTATATAATTTAATTCAGTTTGTGGATTGGGGTTTACTTCTTGAAAATAATTAAGAAGACACTGTATTTTTTCAAGATACCTATTCATTGTTTTCTACGGAAGATTCCTTATGAATAAGATACACATCCTCATTGGGTTTGTGCATAAAATAGTGCTCACGCGCGTATTTTTCAATAGCTTGAGGATTATTTTCTAAATCGTAAATTAGCTTAAAATTTTTTTCTGTTTCTGTTTTATAATATTGTTTAGACGCATTAATGTTTTTTAATATTTGATAATTTTCAATTTGAAAAAAAGCATTTTTTTCATCAAAGAACAACATCCAAACAATAAAAAATACAATCAGAATAACTTGTGGATTTTTAAGTACCGAAATAATCTTTTTTAACCATTTCATAGTAAACTTTTAATTTTTATTACACTTTAAAATAACGATATCTAATTTTACGAGTCGATGGTGTCCGCAACTTATATTTTTACAAATTGATGGTACTGAACTCATAATCTTAGGGTAATTAGTTTGCAAAATTAGTATAATTTTTTAATATTTTTAATTTTCTTGTAATTTATTTTTCCACACGATTAATAATTGTTTCAGTTTCTCTAAACCTTCTATTAACATAAACTTAGTATCTAAAACGTTTTTATTCTCTTTTAGATATTCTTTAGCACCTTCAATTGAATATTTTTTAACTCGTAAGAGATAGTAAATTTTTTCGATTAATCGAATATCATCAATATTATAAAAACGATCGCCTTTTTTATTTTTTTTGGGCTGCAGAATACTAAATTCTTTTTCCCAATACCTAAGTAACGACTTATTTACATAAAACCACTGCGATACATGGGTGATGGAGTGATAGGACTTAGCAAGCAAAAATGCTTCATCAGGAATTTTTAATTGTTGCATTGTAATATCCATGTCTTTAAAGGAAATACGTCCACCCTTTCCTTTGGGTTCTGGCGGGATTTCAATTGAAATAATTTTTTTGGGTCGCCCCCGTTTTTTGGGAGTTACATTTAAATTCTGATCAAAATTTGGGTCAATTTCATTAAAAAAATTGGGTGGCAAAAACGAATTATCTACGGCAGGCGTTACTGTATTTAAATTGGGTTGGTCTTCTGAATCAGATTTTTCTAAAGCAAGTTCGTATAAAGATTTTTTGGCTGATTTTTTTTTATCAGAACTTAAACTGGTATCATCTTGATAAGCACTTGAATTTGTATCCTGAGATAATTCCTTTTCTAAGTCTTCGGCACTATAGATAATTGGTTTTTGATTTACATGTGTTTTTTGAGAATTTGATTGATTTTTATTGTGCATTATCGTATCGTCATCGTCAAAGCCAAATAAACTTATCTGTTGAAAATCTTGTTCCATAGTTTAGCAAAATTATGATTTTTTTATAAATAAATACTATTTTTTTTTATAAATAATCTTAAATGTTGAAAATTAGTTTTTTTTTATTAACTTTGCCATTCTTAAATGTAAAATTATGGCAATTATTGAATTAGATTTTGAACAGAAAGGGATGTCTTCTACGCTTATAGAATTTACTCAATTGGGTGATTCTATATTAGAACACTGTTTGAAAAATAACATTAATCTACACCATAATTGTGGGGGAGTATGTGCTTGTAGTACTTGTCATGTCTATGTACTTGAAGGGGCTGAATTTCTACCAGAGATTTCCGAAAAAGAAGAAAATTTTATTGATAGAGCTATCAGTCCACGCTTAGAATCTCGATTAGCTTGTCAATGTACAATTGACGCCCCAACAGCTAAAATCAAATTACGTTTACCAGACCAATCCCAATTTTTAGGTGAATAATTTTACTAAACAATATAACTATGCAAGATTTTGAACCGCCCATTCATTGGAATGACTATGAAGATATTGCTCAAAAACTTTTTGAAAGATTTGGCAATACAATGCCTGAATCCAAAATTTATCGCCTTAGATTTACCGATTTACTTACTTGGGTATTAGAAATAGAAGGCTTTACAGGTAAAAAAGAAGAGTGTAACGAAGGACATTTAGAAATGATTCAAAGCGCTTGGGTATATGAATGGCGAGACCAACAGTAATTTACAAATATTTAAAGCCATAACTACCTTCGTTTTTGATGTTGATGGGGTATTAACTAATGGTCATTTATTGATAATGCCCAATGGTCATTTTGTACGTCAAATGAACATCAAAGATGGCTATGCATTACAATTAGCAATAAAACAGAACTATCAAGTTATTATAATTTCGGGCGGAACATCGCTTGAAATTGAGAAACGCTTGAAACTTCTTGGTATTTCACATATTTATTTAGGAGTAAAAAATAAAAAAGCGCTTTTATTTGAACTTTGTAACCAATTACACCTTGAACTTAGTACTATTTTGTATATGGGCGATGATATGCCAGATTACAGTTGTATGCAACAGGTTGGTTTAGCGGCTTGTCCAAATGATGCTTGTTTTGATATTAAAGAAATCTCGAATTATTGGTCGCCTTATAATGGTGGCGAAGGGTGCGTAAGGGATGTGATTGAAAAAGTATTGAAAATACAGAATCTTTGGCATAACGAAACAAAACTATCTTCAATATAATGTGGAAAGTTTTTCTTAAAGTTTTCAGAGGCGTAAATCTGATATTATTGCTGTTTATTATTAGCATAACATGTTTTTTTATTCAATTAAAGCTTGGTTTGTATAATTTAAACCTGCCATTTTGGATTGTTTTAGCAACAACTTCTATCGCGGCAGCTGGTTATTTAATTAATAATTATTTCGATTTAAATATCGACCGCATCAATAAACCTCATCAAATACAATACCTAGAAAAATGGTCAAAATTTAAAATATTCATTTGGTATGCCGTTTTAAATTGTATTGGGATTTTTGCATCTCTAAAATTATACTTTTTAACAACCGAAGCGAATCTTTTTTATTTTAATGTAGCCATTGTTATTTTATTATTCTTTTATTCCTACTATTTTAAAAAAACCTGTTTACTGGGTAATTTAATGATAGCATTATTTTCGTCTTATACTTATTTCTTTATTTACTTAGTCTATAAAAATCAAATGGTGAATTTAAATCAATTAGATTGGTTATTAATTCATTATATTTTTATTTTTTATATTGTTTTTGCATTTTTCGTTAGCTTCATACGCGAACTCATTAAAGATATTCAAGATGTGGCTGGTGATGCTTTGGGTGGTTGTAAAACCTTACCCCTAATGTTTGGAATTTCAAAAGCCATGAGGTTTTTAAAAATAGTTTTAATAGCAACCATTATTTTATTGATAATTTTTGGGTTGTTGTTATATTTAATTCAACCTCATATTCTTTTTATTATATTTTTAATTTTAATCGGTTATAAATTATTTTTTTTATTAACTAGTTCAAAAAATCATAATTTTGAAAACTATATTATAAAGGCAAGTTTTAATTTAAAAATAATATTTTTAATTGGCGCCCTTTCAATTATTTGTTTTTATGATATATTTTAAAGTATTTTTACTATAATTTTTACCGTATTTATACGTATTTTTTGAATATTATTATTTTTTACCTTTGCAAAAATAAATTAATTATGAATTCAAAAAAAATAGTAACTTTGCTAAAAAAAAACACTATGAGCCCCTTTATTAGCCTTTTTACCGATTTTGGCTTTAAAAAATTATTTGGCGAAGATGCTAGCAAACCCATGCTGATGAGCTTCTTAAATAGTATTATACCCCAAGAACATCAAATTAAAAGCTTAGAATTTAAGAATGTAGAGCACATAGGCGACGTGCGTTATGAACGCAAAGCAGTTTTTGATATTTATTGTATAGGTTCTAATAACGAACGATTTATTATAGAATTGCAGAAAGCCCCCCAAAAATATTATAAAGATAGAACGCTCTTTTATTCTGCTTTAACCATTAGAAATCAAGGAAAAGTAGGAGATTGGGATTTTAAATTAGATCCTGTATATTGCATTGCCATTATAGATTTTAAGCTCCAAGACCAACAAAACTCTCAAGCCAAAGATGAGGTAAAACATTTTATTTGTTTAAAAAACCAATTTAATGAAAAATTCTACGAAAAATATTTTTTAATATATTTAGAGATGCCCAATTTTACTTTAGGTTTAGACGAGTTAAAAACAACGCAGGATAAGTGGTTGTATTTTATAAAAAACTTAGATACACTAGAAGATATTCCAAGTGTTTTTAAAGAAGACCCACTGTTTAAAGAAGCCTTTAGAAAAGCTAAATATTCCAACCTAACTTTAGAAGAGCAAGAAGAATATGAAAAAAGTGTAAAAGTATTTAGAGATTTAAAAAACACCATTGATAAAGCTTACTCTGATGGCAAAACAGAAGGCGAAGAAATTGGTATTCAAAAAGGGAAACTTGAAGGGAAACTTGAAGGGAAACTTGAAGGGAAACTTGAAACACAAGCCGAAGGAATTATCAAAGCCTTAAAAAATGGAAAACTTTCCATTAATGATATTGCCGATGTTTTTGAAGTAACCACCGAATTTGTCCAAAAAATAAAAGCCGACAATAATTTATAATACCATTTTACTATATAAAATAGTCCCTGAAAGTAATGTAGAGACCTGTCAGTACTGATTTTTGACATATTTTCATGGTCTATAAAATAACTTAAACTGTTATAAGCATCATAAAATGTAAGCCTGTAAACTTTTCATATTCGCTATTTTAAGAGTAATGATTAATTTTTACGTTATCTTTTTGAAAGACCAAGGATATGATGCCAAACTCGAAGAAAACTATTAGAATTAAGCGATTTTAAGGCAAGATAAGTTATTTAGCTATAAATTTTTAATAAGTTCGTTGGCAAAAGTAACATAATCATCGTTCTTCTCTTCTGCGGCTATTTTAGCACATGCTTCAGCGGCCGTTTTTGCCTCTACCTTATTATTAGATTCTTTTAAAATTCTAGCTTTCAATAAAAACATCCAATAGCCTTTTGGATTTTTGCTAATAGCTTTATTTATACATTCTAAAGCTAAAGGAAAATCTTTTTCATATTCAAAATAAAAACGTGCGGCATCATAAAAATTTGTTTTATCATTCGTGTTGTAAAGTTCTTTTTCAAATTTAGCTTTCAATATATCTTTAACATTCGTAGTTATAGGAATAAAACAAATTTTATTTCCCCAGCTAACTAATAATTTACATGATTCATCTTTAACATCAACCATTTCTATATCAAATGTTTCTAAAAAGAACGATGATTTTTCTAAAGGAAGTTTTACTCTCAGCACATCTTGATTTTCTTTATAGCCTTCTGTACCCCAATTATCAACACCTTTATTAAATACAAATTCCATACTGTTGTCGCTTGGTATTGCATACAACGCATATTTTCCGGCTTTTAGTTCTTTTCCATCAATTTTTACATCGTTCGTAAATTTAATTAAGGTTGCGGCATTGGCGCCTAATCGCCAAAGTTTTCCCTGAGGTGCTAATTCGCTATTTTCAGCAAAATAAGTGCGGTTGTTAATATTGGGGCGGCAATAACTAAATTCAATATCACCTAATCCAAAATTATTAATAACAATTTGTTTAGAACTTGGTTGCACCATTTTATTTTTTGGATTCGTTGTAAGATTTAAATACACATCATAATGCCCCCAAGTTATAAGTAATTTACAACTTGTTTTTTTAACATCGGTTAATACTAAGGCAAAGGTTTCGTCGCTAAAAGGCGATTTTTCAACGGGAGATGACACACGAAGCACATCTTCAGACTCTTTGTATCCGTCTAACCCCCAATTTTTTAATCCTTTATTAAAAATAACGCTCATGGTCTCTTTCCCTGGAATGGCATAAACAGAATAGGTTCCAGCCGCTAACGGTTTTTCATTAATTGTAACGTCTTCTGTAAATTTAATTGTTGTAGCCGCATTAGCACCAAATCGCCATAATTTACCAATTGGGGCTAACTCGCTATTTTCGGCAAAATAGGTTCTATTTTTTAAATTTGGGCGTGCATATTCGATGGTTATTTTGCCAGATCCAAATTCATTTGTGATAATTTGTTTAGTACTTGCCGGTGGCAAATTTACTTGTGCAAATAAAAAAAGTCCAAAACTTACGGACAATAATAAAGTAGCAATTATTTTTTTCATAATATAAAATTGATGTTTAAGCAAAGTTACATAAAAATTTACACAAAATTATGTATTATTTGTTAAATTTTAAAATGATTATTAGAGCATAAAATTTTACCATTAAAACAAATTATTGCCCTTTTATTAAAAAAATGTTAAAAATTAATATAAATTTGTATCTTTACAAAAAATTATCTATGAAACAAAAATTTAGTTTGGGGCTTACTTTTATTATTTTGAGTATGCTTTGTAATTATGTTAAGGCGGGTGTCGTTGCAGATTCATCTCAAAAAGACAGTTTAAAACTTAAAGATACGTATTGTTTTACAAATTTTAAAGGCTTGCCACTTAAAGCCAAACGTCATTTTAAATTGGAAACTCAAGAAGCCACTTGGACCTCAGTTGATATGAGTCCTGATGGCAAAACAATTCTATTTGATATGATGGGCGATTTATTTACTGTGCCCATTGAAGGGGGTGTTGCAACTCAAATAACCAAGGGGTTGGCATTCGATTCTAAACCACGATATAGCCCAGACGGACAAAAAATTATTTTTTTAAGCGACCGAAATGGCGCTGAAAATTTATGGTTAATTGATAGTAGAAAACAAGATACCGTGCAATTAACTGATGAACAAGACGAGAATTTTCCTGGAGCTTGTTTTACCTCAGATGGTGAATATATTGTTTATTCGAAAGGCAGACGCAATATGAAATTATATATGGTACATTATAAAGGTGGTCGGGGGACTGGTTTAATAGAACAACCCAGAAATTTAAAAATTATCGATCCAGCCATGAGTCCAGATGGTCGATTTATCTATTTCTCCCAACGCATAGGGGCTTGGAACTATAATGCTATGTTGCCACAATACGCTTTAGGAGTGTATGATCGTCAAACAGGCAAAAATTCAACTGTGGCTACCAAGTATGGCTCGGCATTTACACCTGTACTTTCAAAAGATGGGCAATGGTTGGTATATGGTTCTAGATTTGAAGATAAAACAGGCTTAATTAAACGCGATTTATTTACTGGTAAAGAAGAATGGTTGGCATATCCAATACAACGTGATGACCAAGAATCAATTGCCCCACTTGGCGTATTACCAGGCATGAGTTTTACCCCTGATAATAACTATTTAATAGCATCGTTTGGAGGTAAAATTCATAAAATTGATATTTTAACAGGCAATAATACCATTATTCCAATTCAATTTAATTCTGATATAGAACTGGGACCCGAAGTGCATTTTAATTACCCTATAAAAGACACAAATTTTAAACTTGCTACCCAGATTCGTGATTTAGCACCCTCGCCAGATGGTTCTAAATTAGCTTTTACGGTTTTAAATAGACTTTATGTAATGGACTATCCTTCTGGAACTCCCAAGCGAATCACAACCCATAATTTTACCGAAGCCAGTCCTGTTTGGCATCCTAATGGCAAAGTTATTTATTTTGTTATTTGGAATGCTGATGGTGGTGCTATATTACAAGTAGATTTAAAAACCCAACTTGTTACTAAACTTACCAAAGAACCCGGACTTTATTTAAGTATAGCTGTAGAACCTTATGGTAAAAAATTGGTATTTACCAAAACCCCCATTGCAAAATTTACCGAAGAATACGGACCCGTTTACGATTCCAGAGAAGACCAATTGATGTGGTTAGATTTAATGGATACTTTAGTGCGTCCCATTGCCAAAGCTAATGGTTTATATAATCCAAGTTTTGTTAAATCGGTTGATCGTATTTTTTATACTCGTAATGGGCATTTAATTTCATTAAAATGGGATGGTAGCGATGAGAAAGACCATGTTGAAATTACTGGTATTACTACGTTTGGTTCGGTGCGTAAAGAACAAGGTAAGCCTGTCTATGACGATTGTTTATTACATGACGATGATGCCGAGGCAGCAGGTGAATCAACACCGGCATCTGTTGCCGATTTAATAACTATGAATCCTAATGGGAACGCATGTTTTGCTCAAATCAATAATCAAATATATTATATTACGTTGCCCATGACTGGTAAAACGGAATCCATCAGTGTTTCAAATCCTAAGAATGCCCAGTTTCCAAGCAAATTATTAACTGAATATGGTGGTGAATTTCCAAGTTGGCAATCCAATGGCAAAAAAATTCACTATACTTTAGGCGCAGCTCATTTTGTGTATGACCTAGAAAAAGCCGATATGTTTGAAGATAGTATTTATTTTGCTAAAAAAGCCGAAGAAGCCAAAAATAAAGCCGAGGCACTTTTACCCAAAGATACTACCCAAAAAGATAGCACCTTAACACAAAAAGCAGCATCTCCTAAAAAACCAACGAGCTATAAAGCTGTGGAAACCTGGGTTCAGGTTTCCATTCCATACGATATTCCATCCGAATCTGCCCTATTATTTAAAAATGCACGCATTATTACAATGAATGGTAATGAAATTATCCAAAATGGTAGTATTTATGTGGTAAATAACCGTATTGAAGCGGTTGGTACAGCCAACCAGATAAAGGTAAAGCCTGGCACCAAAGAAATAGATTGTAAAGGCAAAACCATATTACCGGGATTTGTAGATGTGCATGCCCACATGTGGCCAAGTTGGTTTATTCATAAAAATCAGGCTTGGGTATATGCCGCCAATTTAGCCTATGGCGTTACAACCACACGAGACCCACAAACAGCTACTACCGATGTATTAACGTATAGTGATATGGTTGATGCGGGTATGATGATAGGACCTAGAGTCTATTCTACTGGACCAGGCGTAGGCTATTGGTATTATAATTTAAAAGATTCTACCCAAACAGAAAACGTATTAATGCAATATAGCAAGTATTTTAATACCAAATATATTAAAATGTATTTAACAGGTAACCGCAAACAACGTCAATGGATTATAAATGCGGCAAAAAATCAGAAACTTATGCCTACAACCGAGGGTGGGCTTGATTATAAATTGAATATGACGCAGTTATTAGACGGTTATCCAGGACACGAACATGCGATACCAATTTATCCATTATATAAAGATGTTATTAAAACGATTTCATTTTCTAAAATGATCGTAACCCCTACCCTTTTAGTATCTTATGGCGGTCCGTGGGCAGAAAATTATTTCTACGAAAACGATAATCCTTATGCAGACCCAAAATTACAATATTTTACTGCTTATGAAGAATTAGCTCAAAAAAGTCGCCGCCGTCCAAGTTGGTTTTTACCCGAAGAACACGTTTTTATGAAACATTCCAAATCGATGAATAAATTAGTTTTAGATTCTGGACTGGTTGGTATAGGAAGTCATGGGCAATTACAAGGATTAGGGTATCATTGGGAACTTTGGGCGATGCAAAGCGGTATGTCGGCTCACGATGCCTTAAAAATTTCAACAATTTTAGGCGCTAAAGGTTTGGGATTAGACAATGATTTAGGTAGTTTAGAAAAAGGGAAATTAGCCGATTTTATCATTTTAGATAAAAATCCTTTAGAAAACATTCGAAATTCTAATACTATTAAATACGTAATAAAAAATGGGCGGCTATATGATGCCAGTACTTTAAATGAAATCTATCCGAATCAAAGGTTGCTAAATAGAAGTGAGTGGATTTATAATAAACCTGTTAAAAACACCGAAGTAACTGAATAGAACCTTATAAAATAAAACTTCGTACGTGATGCACTCCATTATCTTTGCTTCCTCAAACCACCATAAAATGCATGAAATACAAAGCATTTTGAAACAACGTATTGATATCAAAAGTTTAAAAGACCTGCATGATAACCAGGACATTCCCGAACCTTATTTTACTTTAGAAGAAAATGCCTTGATAAAAGCAAAAACCATTTATGATCGATATAATCAAGCCGTTTTTAGCGAAGATACGGGGTTATTTATTGACGCATTGCATGGAGAACCTGGTGTTAAAAGTGCTCGGTATGCGTTAACCAAAAAATCAACGTTAAACAATGTCGATTTAGTTTTAGATTTGTTAAAAAACAAGACGCATAGAACTGCCTATTTTAAAACGGTAATTTGTTGTATTTTACCTCAACAAACTGCTTATTTTACTGGTTATACCTTTGGACACATTAGTTCTGAAATAAAAGGAAATTCTGGATTTGGATACGATGGTATTTTTACCCCCAATACCTCTGATAAAACATTTGCTGAAATGGATTTAGACAGCAAGAATTCGTTCAGTCATCGACGACAAGCAGTTGATAAATTTGCAGTGTATTTAAAGAACGTAAAATGCATAGATTAAAATTAATATTACCTGAACCCTTTGAATTTAATTGTACGATTCCTATTAGAATTACAGATTTAAATTATGGCGCCCATGTAGGGAATCATAATTTTTTGGCATTACTTCATGAAGCACGTGTTTTATTTTTTAAAAGTAAAGGCTTTTCAGAAAATAATATTGACGGTGCAGGTATTATTTTGGTAGATGCTGAAATTGAATTTAAAAACGAAATTTTATACCCGAATTCTGTAAAAATTTGGGTTAAAGCCGCTAATTTAAATGCCCTTGGATTTGATTTATTTTATAAAATAGAATTTGAAGACTGCAATACCCTATGTTGTAAAGCTAAAACAAGTATTATTTTATTTGATTATAAAGAGCGGAAAAAAGTTCGTTTACTTGAAGGCATTATACAAAAATTAAGATAATCAAATTATTTTAGATAACTGATTAAAGAATTTTGGTCATTAAACAGTCTTTCGTTTTTTATGTTTAGAGGCCATGATAAATTGCTTCATTAGGTATAAGCTTATTGGTTGAAATAGAATAATTGTAAAATCCTAAATTTGTTTTTTTACCTAAATGTCCATTGGCTACCAAATTTGTTAAAATTGTGGCGGGTTTATATTTGGGTTCATTAAAATCTTGAGCCATAATATTTAAGATATTACAACAAATATCTAAGCCTATAAAATCGGCTAATTGTAAAGGTCCCATAGGATGTCCAAACCCCAATTTACATATTGTATCGATGGTTTCGATGGTGGCGATGCCTTGTTGTAGCGACAAAAAGGCTTCGTTTAGCATTGGCATTAAAATTCTGTTAGCAATAAATCCTGGAAAATCTTTAACCACACAGGGGCATTTTTGTAATTGTTCGGTTAAAAGAACAATTTTTTGAAGTGTTTTTTCTGAAGTATGCTTGGTAGTAATAATTTCTACTAATTTCATTAAAGGCACAGGGTTCATAAAATGCATACCTATAATTCTGTCTGGGGCAGGTATGTTTTCGGCTACTTTTGAAATAGAAATGGATGAGGTGTTGGTTGCAAGAATAGTTGCATCGTTAAAAAGTTGGCTAAGTTTTATAAATATGTCTTTCTTTACTTCTAAATTTTCAAAAACAGCTTCAATTACCAGTTCTACCGAAGCATGCGTAAGCTGTTCTAAAGGTGTCGCGATATTAATATTCAAGATTGTTTGCATACCTTGACTTTCGGTTAATTGTCCTTTTTTAACAAATTTTTGGACAGAATTTTGAATATTTTGAAAAGCAGTTTGTTTTTGATTTTCATTATTATCAATTAAAAACACTTTATTATCATACATGGCCAATGTTTGAGCGATGCCTTGTCCCATTGTTCCTGCACCAATTACAACAATATTCATAATTTATATTTTAGGGCACAAAGGTAGTAAAATTATTAGATACTTTGTACTGATTTATTTTGAATTTCTAAAATTATTTTAATTTTTTAAACAAAAATGCTGTATTTTTGCACAGTACAATGCAATAATTGTAAAAATACAATTAAAATTAAATTTATGAGCCACACTCGTATTGATGATTCTTTTATGGATATGATAAAGCCCAAGGTTGAAGCGATTAAAGAAAAATTTAGTCGTGGTGAGGGATTAAGGAATGACGATGTTATAACCTTACTCTTAAATTCGCAATATAATCATAACAACCATTTGGATAGTGACGTAGGCAGTTTAAAAAATGATTTCTCAAGTTTAAAAAATGATTTTGCTGTTTTAAGTAGTAACATAGATGTAAAATTAGCACATATAGATGTAAAAATAGCCAACTTAGGTAAACAAATGGAAGAATCCTTACATAAAAACACGTTACGGATAATTGGCTGGGGTTTTGGTATCTTAGCTTTATTTAATTTACTTTTACGAATAGCTGAATATTTTATTACCAAGAAGTAGTTATATTTAGATTTTTTAATATTATCATATTTTAAAAGGACATGAAAAAAACAGCTATTATAACTGGAGGAAGCAAGGGCATTGGAGCAGCCATCTGTAAATATTTGGCTTCTAAAGGATATAATCTTTGTTTAAGCTACAATTCGGATACTATCATGGCCGAAAAAGTAGCTTTGGACTGTAAACATTTAGGTGCTGAAGTGCATTTAGTAAAAGGCGATATTGGTCAACAAAATATTTGTCAACAAATTATTGATGAAACCGTTTTTAAATTTAAGGGTCTTGATGTGTTGGTAAATAATGCGGCTACAACTAAATTTTGTTCGCTTAAAAGTTTAAAAAATCTTAGTAAAGATGAGTTTTTAAGTATTTTAAATATCAATTTAGTGAGTCCATATTTTTTATCGAGTTTTGCCGAAGAGTTTTTAAGGAATAGTCCAAACAATCCAAGCATTATAAATATATCATCAACTGCAGGAAAAACAGGTATCGGGAGTAATATTGCCTATTCTGCTTCAAAAGGAGGGTTAAATACCTTAACTATGAGCCTTGCCAAAATATTAGCACCTAAAATTAGGGTTAATGCGGTATCAGTAGGGTTTGTAGAGACATCTTGGTGGCTCCGTTATTTTGATGCTGAGCGTTATGAAGTTTTTAAAAATAAACAAAAAGAAAAGGCAGCTTTAAAAAAAATAACCTTAGTACAAGATGTTGCAGAAGCGGTTTATTTGTTAATTACTAACGAATCTATTACTGGTGAATCTATTACAATAGATAGCGGCATATCAATTGGTAGATTGTAATTTATAAAACATTTTAGGGGAATTCTAAAAATATAAATAATTGAATATCATATATTTATAACGTTTTATTAACAAAT
>JASGCT010000114.1 GCA_030053915.1 Alphaproteobacteria bacterium | reverse complement strand
AAATTTATGATTTCTTTAACAATTTTGGTGAATTTGTTGCAAGTTGGGTTAAAATAAAAACTAAACGTACTTTCTTTAATTGCTAGTATGGATACTATTTAGACTAAAATTTAACCAAGATTTTATGTTTTTCTATTTATAAAAAATTAAAAGATTATTTTGTACTTTGTTAAATATTTTAACACCTGTTTCTGACAGAATGTCACATACTGTACGTTGGAAACCTTTTTGCATTAGAAAAAATAAAAATATGAAAAAAACAATTATTTGGATAGGTATTGTTTTAATAATACTTATCATTGGTCTTAGAGGTTGTAATGGTTACAACGATTTAATTAAAGCTGACGAAAATGTTGCTAATACATGGAATAATGTGCAATCCGCATATCAAAGACGTGCCGATTTAATACCAAACTTAGTAAATACTGTTAAAGGTGAAGCCAATTTTGAAAAAACAACCCTCGAAAACGTTATTGCCGCTCGTGCTAGCGCCACACAAATGAAAATCGACCCAGCCAATCTTTCACCCGAAAAACTACAACAGTTTCAAGCCAACCAAGGTCAACTGTCACAAGCACTTGGCAGACTATTAGTCGTATCAGAAAATTACCCAACCCTCCGTGCCAACCAAGCCTTCCAAAATTTACAAGCCCAACTTGAAGGCACCGAAAACAGAATTAACGTGTCTCGAAACGATTTTAACGCCTCAGTAAATACTTATAATGTTAAAGTAAGAACCTTTCCAATGAATATTTTCTCTGGTATGTTTGGTTTTCAACGTAAAGAAGGTTTTAAAGCCGAAGAAGCTGCCCAAAAAGCCCCTGATGTAAAGTTTTAAACAATGCTTAAAAGGCTTTTAAATTTTAAAAAAAAATCATTTCTCAATACAGAAGAAGTACAATTACTTAAAGAAGCTATTGAAACCGCCGAAAAATCTTGTAGTGGCGAAATTAGAGTTTTTCTAGAACCTAAATGCTCTGCAAGTTCAACCCTCGAGCAAGCCCAAAAACATTTTGATGAACTTAAAATGTCCCAAACAGCCCTCAGAAACGGCATTCTTATCTATATAGCCTATCAAGAAAAAAAAATAGCTATTTACGGCGACAAAGGTATCCACCAAAAATTAGGCGAAACCCATTGGCAAAAATGTATCGATGACATCATTCTGCATTTTAAAAAAGAACATTTTCTGAATGGCTTAATAACCACAATTCAAGCCTGCGGACAAGCCCTCGCTCATCATTTTCCATATCAAAAAGATACCGATACAAACGAATTAGATAACGACATCATTATCAAATAAAAATATCAAATGAAATTAAATAGACTAAATATATTGTTTTTTATTTTATTTCAATTTATTTTAATAGTCCCTTTTTCGCAAAATATACCACAACAACCCAACCCACCTAAATTATTTGTCGATTTTGCCAACCTCTTAACCCCCGCCGAACAAGCAACCATCGAACAAGACTTAGTAAGTTTTTACGATTCCACTTCTAATCAAATTTGCGTTGTAATTATTCCAACACTACAAGATTATCCCATCGAAGAATACGCTAACAAACTTTTTAGAACATGGGGTATCGGTACACAAAAAAATAATGGCGTGTTATTACTTATTGCCAGTCAAGATAAAAAAATTAGAATCGAAGTAGGCTATGGCTTAGAAGGCGTCATAACCGATTTATTATCTAACGAAATTATTAATAACGACCTTAAACCAAATTTTAAAGCCAATAATTATGCTCAAGGCATATTTCAAGCCATCCAAGATTTAAAATTAGCCGCAAATAATGAATACCATATTAAAGTTCCCAATAAAAAGAAAGATAAAACAACCTTTAAACAAATTGTTATATTTTTCTTCATGATTTTATTCATTGTTTTTATTTTATCGAGGATAGGCGGCGGTGGTAATAGAGGTGGCGGAAGCCGTGGGTCGGGCTTTGGCGACATAGCAACCGGCATGTTAATAGGTTCTATGTTAAGCGGCGGCAGCGGTAGATCTTACGGCGGAAGTAACTGGGGTGGGGGAGATAGCGGTGGCGGTTTCGGCGGTTTCGGCGGAGGTAGTAGCGGCGGCGGCGGTGCTAGCGGTAGTTGGTAACCCATGTTAAAAACAAAGCACCCTTAGTCTTTAACATAAAAATTTTATAATATTTTTATAGTTTTTTTCAACATTTTTTTGTAATTTTGAACCAATATTATTTTTAAAATATCATACACAACTAAAGTAAAATTTTATGCTAAGTAGCCTAACTATCTCAAACTTTATAATATTTGAACATACTGAAATTCAATTTAATAATAATCTAAATATCATCACAGGCGCCTCAGGTGCAGGTAAAAGTATTATCATGGACGCACTTATTCTGCTCTTAGGTAACCGTGCGGAACAAAATTATTCCAAAGACCCTCAAAAACCTGTTATCATAGAAGCTAAATTTAAACCAATTGCTAATCAAAATAAAATCCAAGAAATCCTCACAGAAATTGATCTTGAAATAGAAGATGAACTCGTAATTAGACGTGAAATAAAGCCCTCAAAAAAAAATAGAATCCTGCTCAACCAAACTGCTATTTCACTCCAGGTATTAAAGCAAATTACACCTTTACTAATAGATTTACATCAACAATTCGACCACGTGCTGATGACTGAAGAAGATTTTCAGCGTAATTACCTCGACCAATTCGCCACGATTTCTTTAACAAATTACACCAATTTTTATAAAGAATATAAAAAACAAGAAATTTTGGTTAAAACACTTCGTGAACAAAAATTAAACCTTGAAAAAGAACAAAATTATCTGGAATTTCAATGCCAAGAAATTGAACAACTTCAACTAAAACCCAATCTTATTGAAGACAAAGAACAAGAACTAAAAATTTTAGAAAACGCAAGCTCTATTATTCAAATTAGCCAACAAATCAACCTATTAATAAATGAAAATGACCCAAGCCTTTTAAAATTATTAAAACTCGTTTTGAATCAAACACAACAACTTACCAAAATGCTCCCATCAAAAATTGACCTTCAAAACCGTCTCAATGGAATTTACGAAGACCTTAAAGACCTTTGTAATGAATTCTCTGATATTGAAACTCAAATTGCCACCAACGAAGAAAAAACAATACAAATAAAAGATTTTTTAGACAAAGCTTTTAATTTATATAAAAAACACCAAGTTAATACCAGTCAAAACCTTATAGATATTTTATTTCAACTCAATGCTAAACTCGCCTCTATTGAAAATATTGCTGAAAATTTAACCCAAGCCGAATTGAAATTAAAAACTCTTAAAACCAATTTACTTGCACAAGCCCAAACTATTAGCGAATTGCGGAAAAAAGCTATTGAAGAACTTGAACCCCAAGCCCAAAAACTCTTACAAGATATTGGTATGCATAAAGCCATTTTAAAAATTAAGGCACAAACAACCGATTTAACCGAATATGGTATCGATAAAATAGAGTTCTTATTTGATAGTAATGATACAGGTAGCTTAGATCTTTTAAAAAATATCGCCAGTGGTGGTGAATTAAGTAGGCTGATGCTGTGTTTAAAAACGCTGCTTTCTTATAAAGTAACTTTAAATACTTTAATTTTTGATGAAATTGATAGTGGCGTTTCAGGTGAAGCTGCCAAAAAAATAGCACAACTCATTAAAAAAATTGCCCAAAATACGCAACTTATAGTTATTACGCATCTTCCACAAATTGCTTCTTTAGGACACTACCATTTAAAAGTTCATAAATTTGACACACCTCAGGGCGTTAAATCCCATGTTGTATCGCTTGATAAAAACCAAAGGGTGCAAGAACTTGCTGAAATCATTGATGGACATAATCCCTCAGAAAATGCTTTAAATCATGCAAAAGAACTCATTAGTAATAATAATCTAAAATAATATTTTAAAATCGCCCCCTACAATTAAACACATTTTATAAATAATTTTTTATCTACAATTTATTCTCATCAATAAAAAATTACTAAATAGGGAAAACAGGAAATTTGGAAATAAATAAATTTCTGTAATTGCCGAGCGGTTACAATTTGCATACATTGTATTTTTCTTTTCTAACTTAATACGCACAATCAACTGAGCGGTTTTAGCTCCCCGCCTGGCAAGGAAGGGTGTCCGCAGGACGGGGTGGTTTGTGTTGATCTGGACAGCATTGTTTGGGTGTCCAACGGACGGGGTGGTCTGGTGTACTATCATCCTAAAAAATGTCAATATTTTTTAAGTATTTTTACTTAAAAAATTGCGTATAAATACGCAATTTTTTAATATGATAATTTTTTACCTTTGCCCAAAAAATATTCTATGTTCAATCAAAATAACAAAAGCAAGCCCGAAAAAACAGCCATTCCGCCTATCGATTACGATGCCACTTGGAAAACACTATTAGAATTGCATCTACA
>JASGCT010000043.1 GCA_030053915.1 Alphaproteobacteria bacterium | reverse complement strand
TGAATTAGAGGATACTATCTTAGGGAAAAAATCGCAATAATTTTTATTTAAGGTCATGCTTTTAGTTTGTGTAAAAAATCGGCGAGTATTGCATTAAACTGTTGGGGTCGTTCCATCATGGGGGCGTGCCCACATTCTGAAATAAAATGGATACTACTTCCCGCAATAAGTTTATTGAATTCAAAGGCAACTTCGGGTGGGGTAATTTTATCATTTTCTCCCCAAATAATAGCTGTTGGGATTGTAATTTTATATAATTCTTTACCAAGGTTTGTTTTGATAGCGCTTCGTGCTAAATGAATAATTTTCAAGACTTTCAAACGGTCGTTAACAATGGCAAACACTTCATCTACAAGTTCTTTGTTTGCCACTTCCGGGTTGTAAAAAGTAAATTCCACTTTATTCTTGATAAAATTATAATCGCCTTTTTTAGGATAAGAATCGCCCATACCATGTTCAAATAGTCCGCTGCTTCCTGTTAGAATTAAAGATTTAACTTGTTGGCTATTGGCTAATGTATAATTAAGTGCAATGTGCCCTCCTAAAGAGTTGCCAATAAGATTAATATCTTTTAAATTTTTATGCTTTATAAATTTTTCAACAATATCAACAATACCATTAATATTTGTACTAAATATATTTTGTTCTAGCAATGGCAGGTCTGGAACGATTACTTTATAAGATTTTTTAAAAAATTCAATTTGGTGATAAAAATTTTTTAAACTCCCAAAAAGACCATATAAACATAACAATGTTTCGCCTTCCCCTTCTTCGATATAGCGAACGCCTTCCAAATGTTTAATTTCAAAAATAGTATCCATTGTATTAATTATGTTACAAAGTTAAACTTTTTTTTTTAATTATTGTAAAAAACCCTATATTTTTTAAAATAATTTGTTAAACTTCAAAAAATGTAGGTTCAAAATAAGATTCTTTTGACACTATAAAAATGCAAATCGCATTATTTAAAGAATAATTCTTTGACAAAAACCTAAGAAACCACTCTTATTTGCAATTTTGATAATATTATTTCAGGTTAAAATGCGCTACCTTTTGTTTATTTTTTTGCGATTTTATAAAGATATATAGTATTACAATTAATACAAAAAAAATAAAATATATATAATGTCTTAAAATAAGCGCCAACAAGCATAAGGTGGCTATTGTTATTGTTAAAAAGCAATATATAAACGCTTTAGAAAAAAGAATTTGTTTATAGCTTTGGTTTTCTGAATTTTTAACCATTTTTATCTTGATGCGCAGCAAACTGATGCCAATACATAAATACAAACTTACAGCCCCAATGATTGAAATTTCAATGATAATTTCAGTTGTATTTAAAAGGATGGCAAAAACTCCAATAAAAATATTAATGCCAACACCCCATTTTTTATTTCGTAAGCTATTACTAATAAAAGGACGGAGAAGAAAACTACTTTGTTTTATAGCTACTAGACTACATCCTTGTAAAGATGCGATTAATCCTCCAAGACCTAAAAATGTAAAAATTGACACTAAAATATTATCTTTACCTAAAGCTAATTTCAAAACATTGGGTAAGGGATGGTCGTTATTAATAGTCATTGTTAGCCAATTTGTTTTATCCCAGTGTATTACACTTCCGGCGGCTACTAATATTAATAATCCTAAGAACAATAAGGTATAAAAACTATATAAATATCCTTTTTTTAGATGGTTATGGAAGTTTTTTTCTAAAATAGTATTTGATACTAAATTAATACTTTCAATACCTAAAAACATCCAAATAGCAAAAGGCATCGCATGCATTATATTTTTTAGGGTTATAGCATTAGGGGTAGATTGGATTAAATTTTTAATATTAAATTGTGGTTCAACAGAAAACGTAAAAATTAAAATTTCTAATAAGGCGATACACGTTAATATCGTAATAAATTTAATGGTTGATTCGATACTAAAATAATTTATTAAAGAAAATAAAATACAAATTAAAATGGCTGTAATATGGGCGTTAAAAATAACAGGGGCTAAAAAACTTAAATATTGTCCTATAGCATTTGCAATGGCTGGTGTACAAAAAGCGAAATCGATGAATGTAACTACATAGACAATATCTTCAAATGTAGTTCCAAAAGCTGAGCGGGCAAAATCTTGAGGACCTTCGGCATTAGGGTATTGTGAGGTGAGTTCAATTAATAATTTAGTTATACAAAAATATAAAACTGCTACGATAGCAAAGGGTATAAAAAAGCCTTTGATTCCTAAGATTTGCCAACCATTATTCCATCCAAACGACATACCAGATATTACCGAACCAACGCCAAAAGCCCAAATATTAAAGCTCGTGAATTTTTTGATAGCTGTAGGCTGCGACAAAAATTGTATTGACATGAAAATACATTCTTTTAAAATTCAAAGATAATACATTTCTATGACTATTACAATAATTTATTTTAACTAAATAAATAATCGATATCATCTTTAGTTAAAGACTTCATAAAACCGCTTTCACCTTCTAAAATTTGTCCTATTAAAGTTTTTTTTCGTTCTTGAAGATGTAAAATCTTTTCTTCAATAGTATTTTTGCAAATCAAGCGATATGAAAACACCTGTTTAGTTTGCCCAATACGGTGGGTACGGTCGATTGCTTGTTCTTCAACAGCGGGGTTCCACCAAGGATCCACAATATAAACATAATCGGCGGCGGTTAAATTAACGCCTAATCCTCCTGTTTTTAAAGAAATAAGAAAAATTTTGGGTTCGGGTTCTTCTTGAAAAAGGGTAACCATGTTTTTTCGATTTTCAATGGGTTGTTTACCATCTAAGTATAAATAGGGTATATTTAAAGCATCTAATTCGTTTTTAACAAGCCACAACATATCTAAAAATTGTGAAAAAATCAAAACCTTATGTTCGCCTAAATGTTCAGGAAGTCTTTCAATTAATGTCGTTATTTTTATCGATTCAGGTAATGCTTTTTTATTACCTTCACCAATTAAGTATGGGCTATCACAAATTTGTCTTAATTTCATTAAGCCTTGTAAAATAGAAAACTTAGATTTTTGAATGCCTTCGTGTTGCAAAAGATTATAAATTTTATCTTTATAAATCATGCGATGGGTTTCGTAGATTTTTCTTTGTTCTGGACCCATGTCGCACAATAATATTTCGTCTAGTTTAGCAGGTAAATCTGGGGCTACCAAAACTTTTGTACGTCTCAGGATAAAAGGATATACAATTTTTTTTAAATGTTGTCTAACTGCTTCGTTTTGATGTTTATCGATTGGTGTGGCAAACTTTTTAGCAAAATCTTCATACGAATTTAACAAACCTGGATTTAAAAAATTCATTTGGGAATATAAATCAAAGCTGTTATTTTGTATAGGTGTTCCACTTAAGCAAAACTTATATTTAGACTGGAGTTGTAAAATAGATTTGTTAATAATACTATGCGGGTTTTTAATGATTTGACTTTCGTCTAAAACAATAAAATCGAAAGGAATTTGAGCAAATTTTTTATAATCACTTCGGATAGTTCCATAGGACGTAAAAATGATATTATAAGACTTTAGTGTTTCGAGGTTAAAATGACGATTGTTCCCATGATAAATTATATAAGTAATATCTTTTGTAAATTTGCCAAGTTCTTTCTCCCAATTAAAAAGCAAGGTGTAGGGACAAATTACCAAACAATTTAAAGACTTGTTTTTATTAAAATGATGTAAAAAAATACTTAAAACTTGTACCGTTTTACCAAGTCCCATATCGTCAGCTAATAAACCTCCAAAACCAATTTCAGTTAAATAATTAAGCCATTGAAACCCATGAATTTGGTAGGGTCTTAACGAAATTTTTAAATTATGTGGAGGCGCAATTTCTTGAATATTAAATTTATCTTTTATTGAAACAAAATTTTCAAAATTAACTATTTCTATTTCTGGATTAGAGTTATTATCGTACAATTCTTCTATAATAGTATGATGAATATGATTTATTTTAAGCTTATTATTTTCGATTTTTCCGATGGAAAACAACGATTTTAAATTTTGTTGCCAAGGCTCTGAGATATATCCTATAGTGCCATCTTTTAATTGGATAAGCCCTTCCGACTTTTCCAAGGCATATTTTAAATCTAATAAACTTAATGATTGGTTATTAATTTCCCATAACAAATCGGCTTCAAACCAATTCATTTCAGATCTAAATTTTAAATGTTTTTTTGGGGTATTATAATTTAGTTTTAATTTTTGATTTCGAGGGTCGTTGGTTACTTGAATTTTGTGTAATTGTGTTTGTTCAAAAAAATATAAAAACCAACTATTTTTTAAAACGTCTTCTTTAGTCAAACTTAAATTATTTAAGACGGGGTCTTTATTAAAATTAGGGTGCAAACTTAAAATAAAATTTAAGATTTTAGACTCTTCATTTTCATTTCTATAAACCCATTTAAAACTATCATTTTCAACTAAAATGATAGGATCTTTCTTAAAAATATCATACCATTTATCAAAATAATTGACTGAAATTCTAAACTGTATAATATCTCCAAATTCTATTAGGACAATTTTTGTTTTAGGTTTAATTTTAGAATAGGTTTTTTTTATATCGTCTCCTAAATTTATCTCGTAACGTTGCGACAGAGGGAATACCGTAGTATAATAAAATTCTTCTATATTTTCTGGCAAACAAACCTTTACCTCGTGCATAAATGTTAAACATTCTTCAATAGAAGCCAAAGACTCCCATATATATACTGCATCTTTATGAACAATGTAAAGTAAACATTGATTTTCAAATTCCATTAAGGGTCTTAAAGTTTGGCCAAGTTTAATGAAACAATTTAAAACAAAAGAATGGTTAATTTTTTCTAAAACAAAAGCCAAAAAAATTTTTTTTACTGAAATATGAATTGGTTGTAAATTTTGGGTTATTAATTTTTTATGGCTGGGGAGCAGGAAACATTTATTAGGTTTTGAAAAATATTGGAACAAAATTTGAATTTTGTTTAAGAAGTAATCGTAAAACGAGAGTACTATATGATGTGGCACTTCAGTTAATTCTTTATTTTCAAAACTTTCTTCGTCAATTTCAAAAGGGTATTTTTTCAACAATTTTTTAAGCCATTCTTTTGAAAAGAATTTTCTAAGCATATTCAGAACGTAGTGTTCTTCTTCGGTATTAAGTTGAATGGATAGCAAATTCTGAATTTCTAAGACTTTAATTTTTTCTGTAAACACGCCATTTTCAATATCATAAGGCGCTTGAATTAAAGATATTTTAAAAAAGGGGGGGGTAGAATATGCTTCGTGAATAACGATACGCCAATCATTAAATACAATGTGTTGATTTGTAACTTGCTCTTTGAAGATCGCAGGTGTTTCAAGTGTTTTAATTTTGTGTTCTGGCTTATGTTTTAAATTGGAGTCTAATACTTTTAGAAAAACTTGACCATTAATGATATTAAATTCAAATTTTGATTTCCAATCGTCTTTTAAACTATAGCCATAGCTTTTTAAAAGTTGATTTTGTTCAAGTTCGTGATTTCGAATAGTATCCCAAAAAAACTCACCGTTTTTTTGATGCAGATAGAAAAGTAAACAGGCTTTATGTAAACAAAGGGGGTAATTTTTTTCTGTTTGACAAGGACAAGATGTATCGTATAATTTTGCACTCGAACGTTTAATCACAATGGGATATATATTTTTATCAATAACCACATCGGCACGCACTTCGTCTTTTAAAATAACTATGTTTTTAATGGTGTTTTTATTTAATAGTTCGTTCGCTTTCTCATAATTTTGGGTGGATATAAATTTTTTAAGATGCAACAATTTAAAACTATCTAAATTAACTTGTGTAGATAAGGTATTATTTTCTTTAACTTCGATTGTAAGTTCACCATTGTCAACTAATTGTTGTAAAAACAAAAAAGCGGCTATTTTATGTCTGCAAATTGGTGTTAAATTATACGAGCAAGTACAAGTGGCTTTAAAATCGTGCTGATTTTGCCATAAATCGACAGTAACTTTATATAAATTATTATAGCGATCATCTTTTACCATCAAAATCGTTTTATTAAGAGGGGATTTTAAGGTTTTTAATGATACAAAGCCTCGTAAGAAGGCTCGTTTTCCAGATTGCACCATGTCTTCAGAGCCATTGCTTAAAATTTTAGAATTTAAAATTGCATTTAAATTTATCATGGATTTGTAAAAGTGAGCCGCAAAGTTAGCTAAAATTTTTAAAATATTCGTTTTAAATTATATTTTTTTAATTAAAACTTTTGTTGTACCTTTGCCAATAATCGTTTTATGGATTGGTCATTTATTTTAGAAAAAATAGTATTAATTGTTATTGTTATTTTAGTAACATTAGGATTGGCGTTATATACTACGTTTGCCGAACGTAAAGTAGCGGCTTTTTTACAAGATCGTCCTGGTCCAAATAGAGTGGGCCCTATGGGACTTTTTCAACCGTTTGCTGATGGGCTAAAGCTTATTATGAAAGAAGATTTAATACCAAGCCACGCCAATAAACAACTTTTTATATTAGGCCCTTTTTTAGCCATGTCTGCCGCATTATTAGTTTCTGGTATTATACCATGGAGTACACCCATAGAAATTAATCATACAAAAATAAGTTTACAAATTGCCGATATTAATATTGGCGTTTTGTATGCCTTTGCTGTTGTAAGTATCGGCGTATATGGTATATTAATTGGTGGATGGGCTTCTAATAATAAATTTAGTTTGTTAGCCGCCTTACGGGGCGCCTCGCAAGCTATTAGCTATGAGTTGCCAATGGGTTTATCGTTAATTGCATTGATTTGTTTAACAGGTACACTTAGCTTATCGGATATTGTACAACAACAAGCCCAAGCGGGTCATTGGTGGTATGTTGCTTATCAACCCTTAGGATTCTTATTATTTTTTATTTGTGCCTTAGCTGAGTGTAATCGTACACCATTTGATTTACCTGAAGCAGAAAACGAACTCAATTTTGGCTATCACCAAGAATACTCTTCAATGAAATTAGGCTTCTATCTATTTGCCGAATACGTTAACATGATTATGAGCAGTGCTATCATGGCTTGTTTATATTTTGGTGGCTACGATGTTCCTTTTGTTGATGAAACACTGCTAAATCCCAATCTTGCCGCAGTTTTAGGCTTAATAAGTATCCTTTTTAAAATTGTGATCTTCTTATTTGTTTTTATGTGGATTCGGTGGACGATTCCGCGTTTTCGTTACGACCAATTGATGAATTTAGGTTGGAAAAAATTAATGCCTTTGGCTTTAGCAAATTTAATATTAACCATATTTATTAGTTTAATATTAAAATCGTAAACCATATTTATTGTTTTAAAATTAGCAACTGTTTATTTGGGCAAACTATTCACCTCAAATTATAAAATTGATTTTATTTTTACTTTTGTGTAACTAAGTATGCCGTCTCTTTTATAAATTATTAATAACTCGTTTTTGGCTTTATGAATTGTATTTTTATAAAGTTCTAAATTATTGGCGCAATTCGTATTTAAACAAACAACTTCATCGAGGTCTTTTAAACCTGCAATTTCAGCTGGCGAGTTGGGTATAATATCTGTAACAAATATTTTTCCATAGCTTTGTATAATATTAAATCCTAAATAGTTATAATCGAATGGTTCTAGAAAATAATCGTTTCTTTTTAAATAAACAAGATTATGGTTAAAATCGATAATTTGGTTAAATCTTTTTAAAATATTGTTACCAATAATACCCACACAGCGTGGGTGATTAAAAATTTCATTTTTATCATCAATTACAAAAGTTGGGATATTATATAAAAAATTTTTTCCTAGTTGTAATCTACGCGTTGTGGTTAAATTCATATCTATTTTACCGCCTAATCCTTCGCCCATAGTTTTAATTATTTTTTTATTAGAATCGTAAAAATTAGCTTCTTTTACAAATTCAGACGATAAAATTAAATCGAGCCCTGCACCTGTATCAAAAATTAAAGAACTTGCTTTTTTTCGTTTTTTCTCTTTGAGTTGAACAGGAATATGGGTTAAGGGTTTAAATGACAAATTTAATGTTTCCCATTTTTTAGGGAAGATATAGTTATTGGGTTGGTAAAAAAACACTTTGTTAGAGTCGTAATTAATTTCTATAACATAATTTTTAATAAATTCTAATCCTAAAACACCATGTATTTTCAATCCAATATAGGTACTTAAAATGTCGTAATCGTGAATATATATATTTTGATTAGAAAAAACATGATTTTCTATTTTTAAACGGTGATTTCGCGATATAATCGCGGGGACTGTGCCACCCACCCCTTTGTAAGTTCGGTTAGGATTTTCGGTTTTAAAGTGCAATTCGACGGCAGTAGACGAGTCCATTGTTACCGAACTATTTCCAGTGTCAAATATAAAATTTAACGTGTCGCTAACGCTATCAATCACCATCGGTATAATCAGTGTGCCATTTAATAATACTCTAAAAGGTATTGTAAAAAAGGGTACATTTACAATGTCATCGTAAAATTCGTTTGTATTTGGAAAAATAACATGTTCTTTGGGGAGGCGTCTTTCTTTTTGAGCAAAACTTGATGACAATATGAGACTAAAAAAAATATATAAGACGCATTTCTTCAAACTAATCTAAATTTTTCTTGAATAAATAGGCTGAATTCAAGAATAGCACCACATCACTTCCAGCCATAATTATTGCACCGAATGTTGGAGCAAACTGCCCTAGAAGCCCTGCGGCGGCAATGGGAATGGTTATGATATTATAAAAAAATGCCCAAAATAAATTTGAACGGATGGTATTATAAGTTTCTTTGCCAAGTTTAATAGCTCTTGGAAGTTCTGAAATTCCATTATTTGTTAAAATAATTTGAGCTGTATTCAGGGTAATACTTGCAGCATTGGCAATTGAAGCCCCTATATCGGCTTGGGCTAGTGCGGGTGCGTCGTTAATACCATCACCAATCATTAAAGTAAATTTATGTTGTTTTAAATTAGTTATTATTTTCAATTTTTCTTCTGGGGATTTTTCGGCATAAAAGGTTGATATTTTTAAATTTTCGGCAACGTCTTTAACAATACTATGCTTATCGCCGCTTAAAATAATAGGTTCAATACCTTGGCTTTTTAATTTTTTAATAACTTGGTAGGCTTCTGGTCGGATTGTATCTTTTAAATTAATCCATCCTACCCATTTTTTATTAAAAAATATATATAAAGAATGGGGCTCCACAATTTTTAAATCAGGATTATCGCATATTTTTTTTGAGCCAATTTCAAAAATATCGTTATTTTTTGTAGCACGCATTCCCAAGCCTTTTAGTTCGGAAACATGGTCAAAAAGCAAAACACTATTGGTTTTCCAAGCCCTGGTAACGCTTAAGGCAATGGGGTGATTAGAATGTTTTAATATTGAATAAACAAAATCTTGGTTAATTTTATCTGCATAAAGTGGGTCGAAAAAAAAGGCATCAATTTCAAAATTTCCTGTGGTTAAGGTGCCCGTTTTGTCAAATACAATTTGTTGGATTTTTTTCATTTGTTCTAAACAATTGGCATCTTTATACAAAATACCTAGTTTTGTACCTCTACTTAATCCAACAGCAATGGCTGCAGGTGTTGCTAATCCCATAGCACAGGGGCAGGCAATAATAAGTACAGTAATTGCACGCAATACAGCTTCGGACAATAACACATGAACTAAAAAGTAATTAATTACAAAACACAACAGGGCAATGCCTAAGACGCTTGGCACAAAAATAGCACTTATTTTGTCGGCTAATTTTTGAATTTTAGGTTTTACAGCTTGGGCTGTTGTAATGAGATGAATAATATTATTTAGCACTGTATCTTTACCAACTTTAGTTACTTGGGCTTTAATATTACCGTCAGTTAACATACTAGCACCAATTATAAAGTCGGAAGTTGTACGGGTTATAGGCAAAGATTCGCCGCTTATAATCGATTCATCAAAAGCGCCAGTTCCCCATAATATTTTAGAATCAGCGGGCACGGCTTCACCAGATTTTATTAAAATTAAATCACCTACTTTTAAATCTTTAGCATCCATTTGAAAAATGTGTTCACTGCCATCTGGGTTGTAAACAAGCATATTGGCTTTAACGTCTTGGGTTTTAATAAGTTTTTGAACTTCAGCATGTGTTTTACGAACAGTCCACTCTTCGATAAAATTTCCAAAAAGTACTAAGGTTATTATTGAGGATGAGGTTTCGAAATAAATGACGTGATGTCCAGGGGAAAACACATGATAAAGGCTGAAAAAATAGGAGACAGCGCTACCAAAAACAATAAGTACGTTCATATTCATACTACCAGAAACGATAGACCTCCAAGCAGATAGTCCAAAGAATAACATACCAATTATAAAAACAGGAGTAGCTAATATTAACTGAAGATAAAGATTAAACCAATAATCAAGTTCATGCGATTTTTCGTGCCCAGCCAGCATACTAATAAAAAACGGCATTGTGAGAATTAAACAAATATAAAAATAGACTTTCTGAGAGAAAAAAGGGACTTTTTCAACTGCATTGGTGCTACAACAATGCTTATGGGCAACCTCATGCTCTTGATGATGATGGTTGTGCGCATGCACATTTTGAGGTGGTGTTTTATCGCAACATGAATGGGTATCTTTTGGTATGGCGCAATGATTTTTAGGGTCTTCAGAATTTAAGTGGGAATGATGTGACATTTTTAAAAAATTATAATGATATTTAGCTACAAAATTACACTTTTTATTTTAAAAATCTATTAAATTTAACAAAAAAAAAATAGATGCTAAACAAAATGTTTGCAATGCATAAGTTAATTGGTTAAAATTTAAAATTAATAGTTGGAATTAAGCTAATAAACGGCGCAACGCAAGGTTGAGATTTTTGAAGGGAGCTATCAAGACTTGCTAAAAACAATTAAAATAGCTACTTTTTGTCCATTATACCGAGTTTAATAAGCGCCAATATGGGTATAAAATATCATGAATTTTTTGTTTAAATTATAGTCTAAAGTCGAATTTTACAATTAGGGAATCGCAGTAAAATAAAGGTTTCATCGGAATTGGTTAGATTAAATTTATTTTTATGTAAATCCCAAACTTCTAATTGTTTCCAATATCCATCAAAGAAAGTAAATATTTCGGATTTAGTTAAATTTTCAGTACCCACTTGTTTTTTATCCATCATTAATTGATTCATAAAATCTGCAGTGATTTCGCCAAATAAATTTTCGTTATATTTATTTAAATTAGTAAATTCTATTAATTTGTCAATTTTACTAAATATTTTTCCTATAAAATCATTATTATTTATATATAATTTTTTTAACTTTGGAAGTCCGCGCATTTCTTCAGGTAAAAACCCTTCAAATTTATTGTTACTTATATCAAAATAATATAATTCGTAAAACTTAAAAATATTATTAGGGAGATTTCCGCTTAAAACATTGTAACTCAGGTCTAAATATTTTAATTCTACTAACCCTTCAAACGAATCTGGGATTGGTCCTTCTAATCTATTGTGGTTTAAGTCTAGTATTTCTAATTTGCTTAAAAGCCCTAGTTCGTACGGTAGCGGCCCTTCTAATAAATTATTGCTTAAATGAAGGGCTACAAGACTTTGATTTAAAACAAATTCAGAAGGGATTTCTTTAGAAATATTATTATTATCTAGCCGGATTGTTTTAAGGTTTTCGCAGTTACCTATTTCAGGTGGTATTGCTCCAGAAATTTTATTATTATCTAAATATAATGATTCTAAATATTTAAGTTTTCCAATGCTTGATGGCAAGGGTCCTACTAAATTATTATTGGGTAATTCTAAACAAAAAACAACGCTTTCTTTACCAACAACCTTTGTTTTAACACCATACCATTCCGACAACGGCAAATCGGATAACCAATTGGTATTATGAGTCCAATATTCACCAAAGGTGCTATTGTAAAATTCCATTAAAGCTAATTTTTCAAGTTGAATGGGCATGGGGTCTTTTACTTGTAAAATCTCATCAGTAAGTTCAAAAAAGAAACTTAAATTACTTAATTTTTCAAGAATAGTAGATCCATAATTCATTATAAATTCATTTGGTTTAATTCTGAAAGAGCATTTTTTAAATTATTTTTTAAATTGTCTAAACGGATGTCTGTATTCTCTAAATAAATATATCTTTGGTATGTTGGGTGGGCTTTGATATCTTCTATAATTTTGGTAATATTTTGAATTTCACCTTCTAATTTTTCAATGTGTTTTTGAAGGCTGTCCACGTCTCTAATAGCCATAATACTTGGGGATACATATTGATAGGGTCGATATTTTTCTGCAAGTTTTTCAATAGTTTTCAAATTTTTTTCATGAAAAGCGGTATTCAATTCATAAAAATCATTTTGAGCGTCTTGATGAAATCGATTATTAACTACATCTGGGTGAATCAATGATGCCGCCATGCGATACGTTTTTTTCAAAATGGTTTCAAAGTCTTTGGGTTGTTGGTCAATTAAAAAATCAGAAATTAAATCTGTTTTGTTAAAAAATTTTTTATACGTTTCAAATTGATGTTTTAATATAGGCAAATAGGGCGAATTTTCAGGTTCGTATTCAATTCTATTTTTTAATAAAGGTATTAAAATCGAATTTAAGGTTTGGCTAATTTTGTTTTCAAAGTCAATGATTTTTTTTTCAAGTTCATTTTTATCATTGATGCGTTCCATTAATATTTCAAATAATTCTTCTACCCGGCTATGCGGGTTAAAAGCGGCATTATCAAAATAAGAAACTTCAATCATTTATCTAAAATTTACACAAAGTTACATAATTTTTTATAAAAATAAATTGAAATATATAATGTTTTAAATAACTTATTAAAAGTTCTTAAAAAAAATTGTAACTTTGCCGACTATTTTTACATGAGCCATGAAAAAAATAAAATATTATTTTAATCCTAATACGCTTCGATTTGAAAAAATTGATAATAATTTACAAAAAAGACTTTTACATTTTTTTGGCTATTTTATGACCTCTTTATGTTTAGCAGTTGTTATTTTACTGGTTCTATTTACTTATGTGGATTCACCCAAGGTTAGGTATTTAAAACACCAAAATGATGTGTATTCTAAAAACTATGCTTTATTAAAAGCCCGATTAAATCAAATTCAAATTCAAATGTCAGATTTGGAGGATCGCGATAATTATGTTTACAAATCAATTTTTGAGGCTTTTCCTGTTCCTGATAGTGCCAGAGCTCAGGAAATTGAACGTGAACACAAAATACAAATCTTAGAAAAAATGACCGACCTTGAAGTAGCTAATAATATTATAAACCAACTTAATAACTTGACTCTTAGAATTGCATATCAAAAAAAATCATTTGAAGAATTAGAATATTTAGTAAAAAATAAAGAAAAATTATTAAAAGCCACACCTTGTATTCAACCAATTAGTAATAAGCAGTTAAATAGGTTAAGTTCTGGATTTAGTTATAGGATTGATCCGTTTTTAAAAATACCAAAATTTCATCCTGGCGTTGATTTTTCGGCGCCAACCGGTACGCCAATCTATGCTACGGCTGATGGCGTTGTTGTAGCAGCAGGTTCGAACCCTGACCATAATGACGGATATGGTGTTAAAGTAGTTATCAATCATGGTTTTGGCTATACAACGTTATATGGACACATGGTAAAGGTGAAAGCCCACATAGGGCAACAGGTTACACGCGGTGAAGTTATAGGATATGTAGGTAGCACTGGACGAAGCACTGCCCCGCATTTACATTATGAAGTTGTTAAAAATAAAATATTGCAAAACCCCGCCTTTTATTTTTATAAAGACCTTAGCCCGGCCGAATACGATAGAGTTATAAAAATTGCCAATACCAATAAACAAAGTTTCGACTAAACCAAGTTGTCATTATTATAAAAAATGTATTTTTAACTATGGGAACGGATTACTCCATTTGCTGTTGATATAAACATCGCTACCCGAAAGCGTTTTAAGAAAAGCTATAACTGCATTTACTTCAGTTGCTGTAAGTTGGAGTTGTTGCCCTTTACCATTGGGTTTTAAACGAGGGTCTAAATTAGGGTTATTTACCGATGACGTAGTTAGATTTCCATAATGGCCAATTGCCGCTTGAAGGCTATTGATTGCCGCAGTATGCATTAAAGCCGTATTTAAAGTGCCATCCGTTTTTACTAAGTCTCTTAGAGTGGGTGCTCTAAAAACGATATTATCAGGACCGCCACCTGCAATACTTCCCCCAATACCGTTGCTCAAACTTTTAGGGTCAATATCAAATTCTGGTGCCCGATGACAAGCTTGACAACCAAGACCACCACTAATTCTAAGACTATTGGCATCAAAAACAGGTGCACTTAAAAACAGTTGTTTACCCATATTTTCTTGAGCCGTAAAATTTGGAAAATTAATATTGTCGGCTGCTACTTGAACACGTCCAAGGTCGTATTTAGAATCAAACGACTGAATACTTCGCATAAACTGCGCCAATGCGTTTTGAATTTTAGCCTCTGTAATATCAGGGCTATTGAAAGCAAGTTTAAAAAGTTCTTGATAATATTTTATTTTACTAAGTTTAGTTATAAGGTCTTGAATACTTGGGTCGCCATTTAACCCACTAAAGCCCATTTCGGTATGATCTTGAATGGGTTGTGTTGTTTGATTTTCTAATGATGTTGCCCGTTCGTCCCAGAAAAATTTTACTTCTTCGCTAAAGCGTGCATTAATTAAACGCATGCTATGTCTTGGTGTAAAACCGTTAATTCCTGGACTTGCAATATTTGTATCGCTAAAAGCAAATTTTTGGTTGTGACAAGAAGCGCACGAAATGGTATTATTTACTGAAAGGTTTTTATCATAAAACAAAACCCGTCCTAATAAAGCCCCTTCGTTGGTTATAGCATTGTTGGTAGTGTTGTCGCGTGTGATATAATTAGGTTTTGTTTGATTTGCATAATTGGGGATATTATTTAAATCGATAGCCCCTTTAAAGGTTTCAAAAATGATTGTATTATCAACATTTTGGGTCTCATTTTTATTACATGAGATAAAAAATAAGCTCAATAAAACAATATAGTAACATGTATAAATAGAATATATTTTGTAGGAATTTGTTTGTTTTTTTTTGATTGTTTTCATAAAAAAAAAATTAATATATTGATATACATTTATTCAACAGTAACACTTTTGGCTAGATTACGAGGTTTGTCAACGTCTAAATGTTTTAATTTTCCTACAAAATAACTAAGCAGTTGTAATGGGATGATGCTTAAAATGGGATTCAAAATTTCATGACTATTGGGAATATAAAAAACCTCATTGGTATATTGTAAAGCATTGGTATCCTGTTCATTAGCAATTATAATAATTTTACCTTTTCGAGCATTAATTTCTTGAATATTAGAATACAGTTTTTCAAGGTAATTATCTTTGGGGGCTATAAAAACCACTGGAAGATTTTCGTTAACTAAGGCAATTGGTCCGTGTTTCATTTCGGCAGCAGGATAGCCTTCGGCATGAATATAGGTAACTTCCTTCATTTTTAAAGCACCTTCTAAAGCTGTGGGAAAATTGAAACCACGTCCTAAATACAACATATTAGGCGCTGCATAAATTTTTTCAGCCATCGATTTTAATTGGTCTTTTTGGTCGATAATTTTTTGTATTTGGGTAGGTAATATTTGCAAATGATCGATGACTTCTAAAATCTGTTGTTTAGAAATACTTTCTTTAATCAGGGCTAGTTTTAAAGTAAATAAAACCAGGGCGGTTAGTTGTCCGGTATAGGCTTTGGTACTGGCAACTCCTATTTCAACCCCAGAGTGAGTATAAATTCCTGCGTGGCATATTCTTGCGATACTGCTACCTGCCACATTAATAATTCCAAAAATAAGTGCGCCATCTTTTTTTGCCGCTTCGATGGCTGTAAGTGTATCGGCTGTTTCGCCACTTTGTGAAATTGGAATAAGTATATCTCCTTTTTTTATAATAGGATTGCGATAGCGATATTCGGAGGCATAATCAACTTCAACCGGAATGCGGCAGAAAGTTTCAATAATGTATTTCCCGTAAATACCTGCATGCCAGCTGGTGCCACAAGCAATAATTGTAATTTTTTGAGTTTGTTTAAATTGTTGTTCAAACTCTTCAACCCCCGACAATTTAATATTACAATTTTTAAAATCTAAACGTCCTCTTAAACAATCAAAAACTGTAAAAGGTTGTTCTTCAATTTCTTTAAGCATAAAATCGTCATAAATTCCCTTATCAATCGACGTAATTTCTAAATCTAATTTTGTAATTTGGGGTGTAATGGTTTCATTTCCTAAATTTTTTAAAATCAGTTCGTCGCTTTTGATAATTGCAATTTGATAATCGTTCACATAAATAACTTCTTTGGTAAACTCTACGATGGGCGAAGCATCACTAGCAATATAGTGGGTGTTGTTTCCAATGCCAATTACCAAAGGGCTTCCTTTGCGAGCGGCAAAAATTGTATCAGGATGGTCAACTGAAATTATTAAAATACAATAAGCACCACGAATTTTTTGTAAGGCGATTCTTAATGATTTTTCTAATGATACCTGATTTTCTTGCTGAATATTTTCAATAAAATTGATTAATACTTCGGTATCTGTATCCGATTCAAATTGAAAGCCTTTGTTTTGAAGTTCTTTTTTAATAATAGCATAATTTTCTATAATTCCATTATGGATAATCGCTAATTTTTTGGAATTAGAATAAAAAGGATGGGCGTTTCTATCAGAGGGTTCGCCATGTGTAGCCCAACGTGTATGTCCTATACCAATTTTTGAGGTATGCGTTTTACTTAACATTAAATCTTCTAACTGAGATATTTTACCAACAGATTTTGTGATGTCAATTTGATTTTTATTTAAAAATGCCATCCCCGAACTGTCGTAACCTCGATATTCTAATCGTTTTAATCCTTTAAGTACAAAAGGGAAGGCTAAGTCTGTCCCTATGTAACCTACAATACCACACATAATGAATTGTTTATATTTTTTGTAATAAATTTATTGCCAGATACGACATAGCTTTCATGCCAGTTTCTATAGAAGATTCATCCACATTAAACACGGGTGTATGTACGCCAGGTATCGTTTCTAGGGTTGGATTTCGAACGCCTAAGCGATAAAAACAACCTGGTATTTTTTGGGAATAATATCCAAAGTCTTCAGCACCCATTCTAATTTCCGTTTCAAACACGTTTTCTTTACCAAGTAAATCCTGAGCGCATGCAATTGCAAGGTTTGTTAATGTGTCATTATTATCTACACAAGGGTAACCAATATCGATATGGCATATTATTTCAGCCCCAGATGTTAAAGCAATTCCTTCGCAAATTTGCCTAATTTTTTTATGCGCTTCGTAACGCCAGGTTTCATCCATCGCTCTAAAAGTCCCTTTTAATTTTACTTCGTTTGGAATGACATTAGTAGTGTTACCACCTTGAATAGAGCAGATCGACAAAATGGAGGGATTTAAAGCCAAGTTATTACGACTAATCAGTTGCTGTAAACTTACAATGAGTAATGAGGCGGTGTACACGGTATCTACTGTTAAATGCGGTGCGGCGGCGTGCCCACCTTTGCTTTTAATGTCTATATAAATTTCATCGGCACTTGCCATAACTCGTCCGCTTCTAAAACTTAGTGTTCCAACTTCTAACACATTATGAACATGTAGCCCTAAGATGGCTTGGGGCGTTGGATTTTCTAATACGCCTTCTTTAATTAAAATGCTTGCACCTCCAGGATTTTTCTCCTCGCCTGGTTGAAAAATTAATTTTACTGTGCCTTCCCAATCTTGTTTTAATTGATTTAAAATAAAAGCGGTGCCTAACAATATTGCGGTATGTACATCGTGTCCGCAAGCGTGCATGATACCTTTATTTTTAGAACAATACGCTATGTTATTATTTTCTTGAATGGGTAAGGCATCTATATCGGCTCTTAACGCTATGGTGTTTAAAGACGGGTTTTTTCCTTCTAAAACAACCACCACGCCGGTTTGGGCAATCTCTTGATATTTAATATTCCAAGATTCTAAGGTTTTTTTAATAAAATTTGCGGTTTCAAATTCTTGAAAACTTAACTCTGGATATTGGTGTAAGTGCTGACGAATGGTTCGTATTTTTGGGTACATTTCTTTAGCGATTGTACCTATAGTTTCTTTAAGCATACGCTACTAATTTGAGCAAATTAAAACGCTACTGCTACAACCTAATCTATCAGCCCCTACCGCTATCAGTTCTTCAGCAAATGCCTTAGTTTTTATACCGCCAGAAGCCTTAATTTTAATAGATTTGTGTAGGTTTTTTTTAAATAATTTAACGGCATCAAGGGTGGCGCCTTTTTCGGCGTATCCTGTAGAGGTTTTTAAAAAATCGATTCCCGCTAAACTATAAATTTCACAACATTTAATAATTTCGTCTTCGGTTAGAATACCGCTTTCTATAATTACTTTAAGGCATTTTTGTTTATTATGCACCATGTTTACAATGGGTGTTATTTCATCCACTAAATATTGATAATCTTTATTTTTTAAAGCGGAAATATTAATAACCATATCCAATTCATCGGCGCCGTCAACAAGTGCTAAACAGGTTTCGGCAACTTTGGCTTCGATAGCACTATAACCAAACGGGAATCCTATAACGGTGGCAACTTTAACGGAGGAATCTCCTAAAAAATTTTTAGCTAATTTAACAAAATTGGGTGGTATGCATACGGCACAAAATTCAAACAATTTAGCCTCATCGCATAATTGTTGCACGTCTTTTACTAAAGTGGCAGGTTTTAAGATAGTATGGTCTATATACTGCGCTAATGGATGTGGCATATTAAGTAGTTTCGTTATTAAAATGACAATTTTTATATTTTTTACCGCTTCCACAAGGACAGGGGTCGTTTCTACCTATTTTGGGACCTACTTTAATAGGCTCTTGTTTTTGGGGTACGGACTCTTGAGTGGGTGCTGCACCTGTTTGAAAATCAGATTTTGTTTCGATGAGTTTTGTTTTGGGGCTGCGATTTTGAAAATTATTGGTTGCCGATGTTTGGGCTTTATCGGCATAGACGTGTAAATGCGACAGAAACTGAATAATTTGATTTGAAAAATTATTATTAAAATTTTTAAACAATTCAAAAGCCTCTAATTTATAAATTACTAATGGGTCTTTTTGTTCATAAGAAGCTGTTTGAACACTATGTTTTAAGTCGTCCATAAGTCTTAAATGTTCTTTCCATAAATCATCTATGACGTGAAGAAAAATAATTTTTTCAACGGCTAAAATAATATCGCTGCCTTGGGTGCGGATGGCATCATTGATATGAATATGAATATTTAAAACCAATCGACCATCAGTAAAAGGAATTACAACATGTTCTACATTAGAATTTCGATGATTTATTTCTTTTAATATGGGGAGTGTTTGGGCAATAATCGTTTGTTTTTTAAGCCCATAATGTTTTATAACATTTTGATAAAGCGTTTCAGCAAGGGCTTCTGGTTCTTGTTGTTGAAATGCTTCTTTGGTGACGAGTGTCGTGAGATCGAGTTCAAAATATTTAATACCTTCTAAAACAAACTCTTCAAAATTATTTTGTTCTTTGTTTTTGCTAACTGTACCTTGAGCGGTTTGGTAAAAGGTGTTATCGAGTTCTAATTGTAATTTTTCTCCATACAGTGCTGCATCTCTTTTTTGATAAATAACGCTACGTTGTTTGTTCATAACATCATCGTATTCTAGAAGTCTTTTACGAACGCCATAATGATTTTCTTCAACTTTTTTTTGTGAGCGTTCTATAGCATTAGTGATAAGTTTATGTTCAATAACTTCTCCTTCTTTGAATCCAGCAAAATCGGCAACTTTAGCAATTCTTTCTCCGCCAAACATTCTAATAAGATTATCTTCTAACGACAGCATAAACAGTGTAGAACCTGGGTCGCCTTGTCGTCCCGAACGTCCTCTTAATTGTCTATCAACACGTCTAGACTCATGTTTTTCGGTTCCTAAGATGGCTAAACCGCCAATTTGAGTAACCCCTTCACCAAGTTTTATATCGGTACCTCGTCCTGCCATATTCGTAGCAATTGTAACCGCATTTTTTAATCCGGCTTCAGCAATTACTTGGGCTTCTTTGGCGTGTTGTTTAGCGTTTAGTACATTATGTTTTA
>JASGCT010000113.1 GCA_030053915.1 Alphaproteobacteria bacterium | reverse complement strand
ACCTTTATTTTAAAGGGTTTAAAGAACTTTTAAAAAAACACTTGCGAAATTGGGGAATATAGGTAGCTGTAGCTAAGGTAGCCAAAATTTTAATTGTAGAATCACCACGAAGGTTATTAAAGGTATAGCCACTATTCGAGTCGTTACCTATAAATACGCCATTAATTTCCAGACCATTAAATGTATAATCGGGTTTTAGGCTAAAGGAAAGTCTATAATTGCTTCCATAATCAGCGCTATCTAAATATTTAAAATTGTTAAATAGTAAACTATCTGAAATATTGCTAATGCATGATCGAAGCCTAAGGCAATTGAGACCACATTGGATAAACCATTCGGAAGTATATATACATTATTGCTTGGCCATGCTACTACAGACCCATCGGGCACCAAAGCTACAGAATACGCAGTACAAGCCGCTATCGCCACTACATCTGTCAAGCCATTCGGTACGTTTGTTTCACCATAATAATTATACCCCCAAGCCACGACCGTCCCGTTAGATTGTAAGGCTAAAGAATGGTTCCCTCCACCTGCTACTTGCACCACATTTTTTAAACCACTCGGTATGTTTGTTTGACCATAAGTATTTTTCCCCTACGCTACAACCCCTAAACTATCTAAATGTTTGGGTAAAACAAAAAAGCGGATGAGTTTTTGAGAGCCTAAATAGACATCGCTATAATTAAAAGCATTTATTTTATAGATCTCATTTTTTACAGTATTGGGTATTTCAAAACTATAATTAGTGTCAACAGTTGCAGGATTATAGACTTTACTTAAATAGCTTATTCTAAAACTATCATTGGACGGGTAAGACCTAAAACCAAGACTTTTAAGATGTGTCCCACGGATAATGATAGTTTCTCCAATTTTATAAGTAGTTTTATTGGTAGCAATGATGGTGGCTGTGTCTGTTTGGGCTTGTATTTTTGGCATACAAACTACTAATAAACAACATATAAAAAAGGTTTTAAGAGGTGTCCATCTTTTTTTTAAATATTGGTTCATATAATTTAATGTATATTTTATGCAAAGATATTATTAAATATTCAAAAATTTAAGCGTTAAAAATTTTCTTAGAGACAAGGCAGGCGATGTGATATTTTTGTTCTATTGGTAAACATGTAGTTGTAACGCTGGAAATATTTCTTTTATAAAAAATATATTTTTAAAATTCTTTAAATAATTTAGGATTTTTTAATGTAACTTTGCCAAACTATAATAAATGAAATATCTAATATGTATTGTTTGGGTTTTCTGTTTTTCCCTTAAAAGTTTCAGTCAAGATAGTTTAATAAAAAAAAATAAACCGCAACCTCAAATATTTTTAAACCCCAAAATACGATATACAGGTCAAAATAAAGGAAAATTTTTTATATATTGGGGAGGTAACAGAGGTTATTTTGCCAATTCTACCATCAATTTTAAAGGGTCATATCAAAATAAACCTTACAATTTTACCCTCCATGATGTTAAGGCATTAGAACGATTTAAAGGCTGGACTATCGATTTTATTAACCCAGCCCGTCTTACTATTCCACAATATAATATTCGATATGGTTATTTTTTAAATAACCACTATGCCATAACTATAGGGGTGGATCACATGAAATATGTAGTCGTCCAAAATCAACAAATACCTATCACAGGAACCTATCCTAATCAATATGATAGCACTGTGATATCTAACGGTCGTGTTGACTTAACAGACGAGTCCTTTTTAACTTATGAACATACCGATGGCTTGAATTACGTGAATGCTGAAATTGAAAGACACGACGATTTTTCATCTATTTTTAAAATTCGAAATACCGATATCATCCAGTTTAATTTTATTTCTGGCGCTGGACTAGGGGTTTTAGTCCCCAAAACAAATTCTAAACTTTTTGGAAATAATCGTTACGATGAATTTCACTTTGCTGGATATGGGTTGGCAATAAAATTAGGACTTGATATTACATTATTTAAGCACTATTTTGTTCGTTCAGAAATTAAAGGAGGGTATATTAATATGCCCGATATAAGAACTACAGAATTTAGTATAGATAAAGCCTCACAAGAGATTTATTTTTTACAAACAAATATCGTTTTTGGCGCTAAATTTAAATTATAAGCTTATTAAAAATAGATGCTTATTTAAACGAAAATCCTCTTTGCAAAACAAAACTGATGCATATTATAATTACAGTAGTTAGTATTTTAGCTATGGTTGGGAAAAAATTAAAATATTCTATCAAAACTTTTAATAAAATATAATTTAAAAACAAATTTAAAAAGGTTACTGCCAAAAATTTAAAAAACTGTGCTTGTTTTCTCGATTTTGATTTTGGAAAAACAATAAGCCTATTTAAATAAAATGCAACCGGAAAATATAAACAAAAACTAGACACTAATGCCGCTGTATATGCCGCTATATGCCAAATTAAAATGATAACATCTTGTTCAAGATAAACATAATGATAAAATATAAAATATAAAACAATATCCAAACTTGTTGAAAAACTACCGCAAACACCATACCTAAATATCTGAATCGACATATAAGGTTTTAAAAATTTTGGATAAAAAAAGTCTATAAAGTTTGTAATGCGCCAAACCATTAATTTTTTATGAGCCGCTCTTAATGTTTTTTTATTTCTTCGCATAAAAAAGCAAATTTACAATAAATTTATTAACTTTGCAGTAAATTTTTTATGAAATCAATTATTACCACCTTACAAGCATTATTTTTAAGATATACTCAAGAGATTTTTTCAAATGAATCTTTGACGCTTCATGATATACAAATAACCGAAATAAATGCTAATTTTAAAGGCGATTACACTTTAGTATTATTCGCTTTATCCAAAAAATTGAAACAATCTCCCCAGCAAATTGCTGATTTATTGATTACAACACTCTCAAAGCCAAATTATGATCACATATTTGAAAGCTTTGAACTGGTTCAAGGTTTTTTAAATTTTAAATTACAAGCGAGTTACCTTTGGAAGCTATTTAATAAAGATTATTATAATGTTTATATTTATGAACATAATTTTATTGAAAAATCAACGCAACCCAAACTTATCTGCTTAGAATATTCATCGCCCAATACTAATAAACCATTACACCTTGGGCACCTTAGAAATAATTTTTTAGGAATGGCACTGTGCAATATCTTAGAAAAAATAGGACATACTGTAGTTAAAACATGTATTGTGAATGATCGGGGCATCCATATTTGTAAAAGTATGCTCGCTTGGCAACTATATGGCAATAACGAAACCCCACAATCTACTGGCCTCAAAGGCGACCATTTTGTTGGAAATTATTATGTAAAATTTAATGAAGAGTATCAAAAACAAATTCAAATTTTATTAGCTGAAGGGGCATCAAAACCCGATGCTGAAAAAAACGCTCCCATTTTATTGCAAGCCCAAAACTTACTTAAAAAATGGGAAGATAATGACCACGAAACCCTAAGAATATGGGAAAAAATGAACAATTGGGTACTTGATGGCTTTAAAGAAACCTACTTAAGAATCGGTTCTAAATTTGATAAAACTTATTTTGAAAGTAAAATTTATAAACTGGGTAAAAATATCATTAAACAAGGCTTACAAGATAATATTTTGTATCAAGATATAAATGGTGCAGTATGTATCGATTTAACCCAAGAAAAATTAGATAATAAAGTCCTTCAAAGAGCCGATGGTACTGCTATTTACATCACTCAAGACCTCGCTTTAGCTGATTTGAAATATCAAGATATAAAAAAAGAAAATCAGCAAGAAATTGACCAAAGTATCTATGTGGTTGGCAATGAACAAAATCACCATTTTGAAGTCTTAAAACATGTTTGTATAAAATTACAGATTAAAGGAAGCCAAAATATATATCATTTAAGCTATGGCATGGTAGAATTACCTACAGGCAAAATGAAAAGCCGTGAAGGTACCGTAGTAGATGCTGATAATCTTATCGATGATTTAGTTAGTTTAGCTAAAAACAAAACTCTTGAACTTAATAAAGGTTTTAAAGAAGATCAGGTTGATAATTTAGCTGAAATACTTGGAATTGCCTCCATAAAGTTTTTTTTATTACGAATGGATCCTAAGAATAAAATGGTATTTAACCCCGAAGAAAGCCTCGACTTTAAAGGATTTACAGCCGCTTTTATACAATATACCTACGTTAGAATCCGAAGCCTTCTTGAAAAAAATAATTTTGATAATGATTATAAAAACAAGCCTTGTGCAGTTGGATATTACAACATTTTGGAAAATGCATCTGTTCGTAATCTATTAAAAAAAATATTTTTGTACAACGACAAAATGTCCCTTGCCGCAACAATGTATAATCCAGCCATTTTAGCCCAATACATTTATGATTTATGCCAATTATTTAATAGCTTTTATAACGAAGTTCAAATTAAACATGAAAACGATATAGACAATACTAAAACATTTTTATTGATGCTCTCCTTTATCACTAAAGAAATTATTTATGATAGTGTTACCACCCTTGGAATAACACTTCCTAATGAAATGTAATTTTAATAATTTATGT
>JASGCT010000112.1 GCA_030053915.1 Alphaproteobacteria bacterium | reverse complement strand
AAAATTACAACTTTTAAATTAAATAATTCATTTTTATTCATTTTTTTTTTATAAACATAATTTTATTAAATGTTTAAAATAAAAATAGTTTTTTTTAGTTAATAAAATACCTCAACTTAAATTTTAATCTTTTTAAAAATAATGGCTGGAATATATCTTCATATCCCTTTTTGTAAGCAACGCTGTTCCTATTGTAACTTCCATTTTACCACTAATTTAAATAAATCCTACGAACTAATTGAAGCTATGATAAAAGAATTAGTGTTAAAATCAAAACTATTTCAAACTGAAACAATTTCTACCATTTATTTAGGCGGAGGCACCCCGTCTATTTTAAATAGATTATTAATTGAAAAATTAGTGAATACAATTTATAATAATTATACTATAGAAACACAAAAATTAGAATTTACTCTTGAAGCCAATCCTGAAGATCTAATCGAAGATAACCTAAAATTTTGGAAACAAATTGGTATTAACCGTTTAAGTATTGGCGTTCAAAGCATGCACCCCGAAACCCTCCAATGGTTCAATCGATGTCATACAGTAAAACAAGCAAATCTCGGAATTGAAAAAAGTACCCAATATTTCGATAATTTTAATTTAGATTTAATATATGGTATTCCAATTCAACATCATAACCAACTTATTACAACCACCCAACAAATTTTAAATTTTAAACCAACTCATATTTCAAGTTATTGTTTAACAATCGAGTCTAAAACACATTTAAAACATGTTTTAAAACAAAACCCTCAGTTAATTCCAACCGAACAATTTCAAATAGAACAATATAACATAGTACGTACTTTATTAGGGCAACAAGGTTATATGCATTACGAAGTTTCAAATTTTAGCTTAAATTGCTTTGAAAGCAAACATAATTCGGCCTATTGGTTAGGAAAACCTTACTTGGGCATAGGACCCTCAGCCCATAGCTATATTTACCCCAATAGATTTTGGAATATTTCGCATAATCAAAAATATATAGCAGATATTAACCAAAATAAATCCTATTATCAAAAAGAAACCTTGAATACCCATCAACAATTTAACGAGTATATAATGTTTGCCCTAAGGACAAAACGCGGAGGTAGTTTCGATTTTATTGAACAACATTTTTCTAAGACCTTAGCCGAAGAGACTCTCCAAAAATTGAGTAAACTTGACCCAAACGATATCTCAATTGAAAGCGATTATTTTAGACTAACTCCCCAAGGGTGGCTATTGAGTGATGCCATTGCATCCGATTTATTCAAGGTTTAGTTTTTAATACGATGCTGATTTTGAGAAATAAATGACGACCAATCCTTAGATTTTTTAGATGTGTTAATCACCGGTGTATTGTTTTGAAAATAATGACAAAGTGCAATGCCTAAAGCATCTGAAGCATCATAATAATCAACTTGCGTCTCAATCTTAAAAAGTTGTGCTAAAATTTTCCAAACTTGCTCTTTTGTTTGATTCCCATTGCCAGTTATTGATTGTTTTACTTTTTTCGGCGCATATTCAAAAACGCCTATATTCTCTGCAATTGCAGCGGCAATAACAATGCCTTGAGCACGCCCTAATTTTAACATACTTTGAACGTTTTTGCCATAAAAAGGTGCTTCGATACTTAAACATTGAGGCTTATACTCTTGAATTATTGAAGTCGTCTTCTTATAAATTTCACCCAATTTTTGATACGCTTCTTTTAATTTTGATAAATTAAATACTCCCATTTTTAAAACCTCATAATGATTGGGATTCCATATTTTAATAACAGCAAAACCCATAATATTTGTACCAGGATCCACGCCTAAAATAATTTGAGGATAATTCATTTTACAAAGATACGTTAAAATTTATAATAAAATTAATAATTTGTAGAATAAAAAACTTAATTTTGCATGGTGATTCAATTTTTTAAAAAATATCGTAAGATATTCCTGAATGGTGTGGTACTTCCTATTTTAATAATTTATTTTGGACAAAATTTATACCAACAAATAAAAAATGACGAACGCGTTGATAATTTATATCATTTATATCAACAAATTAAACATATTAAATTTTTCTTCATAAGCATATTAGTCTTTATTGCAATTCTGCGGTTTGCTATCGATACGATTGTTTGGAAAAAACTAACCAACGCCTTCGAACCCCAATGTTTTAGCAAAAGTTTAAAAAGTGTCTTTCTGGGTGAACTTTTTTCATTTAATACCCCACTTAGAGCAGGAAATTTTATCGGGAAAATATATTTTCTCAAAAAAGAAAATTTTATATTAGGGACATTTTTTACTTTATATGGTAATTTTGTTCAAAAACTCATAACTTTTTTAATAGGATTCATCGCCTTGACCATCTTTTTTAATACTATGAACCAGAATCTACTAAATTTAAATATAAATAAATTTTGGATTGTTTTAATAGGAATACTAATATTTTCTATATTCTTTTTTGTTTTTTATAAAGCATTTTATATCATGACCTTACTTAACAAATGGGGATTATTTAAAGTAAATATTGCGCCTAATCTAGAGTCCTATTTTAACCCTATTCAAAAACTAAACTTAATGGCGTTGTGCCTATTAAGGTATGTTGTTATAATAGAAACATATATATTTATCTTCTATTGTTTAAATTATGAAATTAATTATTATTTAATTTCCTTAATTTGTATTTTTTTATTATGTCTTTATTTTATACCCTCTTTTTTTGTTTTTGATATTTTAATTAGAGCAGAATTAGGAATTTTAATATTCGATCATTATATTCATAACAAATTACTTATTATAGCAATGTGTAGCTTGGTTTGGGTCTTAAATATTTTTTTTCCGGCTTTGATTGGATTTTTTATTTTTATTAAAATTAATTATTTAAAAAAATATGGTAAAAAAATTAGCTAAATTTTGTTTTTGTGGCTTGTTGCTTTTATCTAATAAGATTACATCACAAAATAATATTTTTTATAAACATGGCGAACAAATTAATTTTAGTATTTATTATTCTGTAATTGGCATCTATTTCAAAGCGGGATCTTGCAAATTTGAACTTTTTCATGAAGATTTTGAAGGGCAACCAGTTTATCATGTTATTGCAACAGGATGGTCTAATGCCAAATACGATTGGATATTTAAAGTTCGTGATAAATATGAATCTTATATCGCTGTTAATGATTTTAAACCCTTATATTTTAAACGAAATGTAAACGAAGGAAAATATAAAATTAACGAATATATCGATTTTAACTACCAATCTCTAAAAGCAAAATCTAATAAAGGTGAATTCCCTATACCCAATGCAGTTCAAGACGTACTAAGCGCCATCTATTATACCCGATTTTTAGATTATAATAAATATAAAATAGGTGATAAAATTTATTTTAATATGTTCTTAGACAACGAGCTCTTTCAAGCCTATATAAAATATGATGGTAAAGAAGTTATAACTACAAAATTAGGCACTTTCCATACTATTAGAGTAAAACCGTTATTAATTAAAGGTACTGTATTTAAAGGTGGCGAAGGCATGACTGTTTGGATTACAGATGATGCCAACCATATGCCACTTAAAGTGTCCTCACCAGTATCTGTAGGCTCAGTAAAGTGCGAAATAGAATCCTTTAGTAATATTTTATTTCCATTAGAATCTAAAGTCTCAAAGCCTAAATAAAAATATATTTTAATATATTTAATTCATAAAAGTTTATATAATTTTTCACTACTATAAGCATCATTTTTATTGATGTATAAGCAGCTCCAACTTTATTTAATAAAATCATTGCTTATACCACTTTCATTTATTATATAGTCTAAGTTCTGTTTTCAAATTTCTAAATAAAATAATGATTACATTACAAAACTTAAATTATTATTTTTTAGTAAACGTATTCTCCTGCTATTAAGCGGTATCTACACTAGGACGTTTTTGCAGCTTAAGCTCCAGAAGTCAACCCTTAAACCGAGTATAACGCCAGCGGCGTTGGGTTGATTTTGGAGCTGGTTGGGCTAATTGATGGCAAAATATTATGAAAATCTAAATATGAAAATCAGCTCAAAAGCCTTAAAAACGTACTTGATTTTTGAGCAAGAATATTCACTAGCTAAATTAGCGCACTTTTCAAGTGCTTTTGGCGTGAATTTCGCAATTGCCTTCGCAATTGTACATCAAGGCAGCCTTGCCGATTTTTCGTTCTTTTAATCGTTTAAAAGAACAATGATATTAAATAGGTAAAACAATATTTTAAAGAAAAACTTAGGACTGTTATATTTATGAAATTGGTATTAGAAGCTAGTTCCGAACTTTTAAATTTAAAAAATTAAAGTTTTTATTCCGGTTTTATATCAATTTCAAAATGGATAAAATTAAATGATATAATATAAAAATAATAAATTGTATTCCATTTTATAACTTTATAAAAATAAATAAATTAATATTATTTATTGTTTATAAATGTAAAGTAAAACGTACTACTAAAATATATAAAATTGAGTTTTATTATATATTTTATTATAAAATTCTACTATTTTCAGAATATTATATTAATAAAAATCGAAAATGTTAAAATAACAGAATATTATGCTAAAATTTTAAAATAATAAGTTTATTATACATTTATTTTTTAAAAAATATTATTTAATATATATAGTAAATTTAAATATAAATAATTGATATTAAAATA
>JASGCT010000042.1 GCA_030053915.1 Alphaproteobacteria bacterium | reverse complement strand
TTTTAGTGCTATGCTTATGATACACCATCAGTTGAGCTTCTAACAATTTTAAAAATAAGATGCGGTTAATCCAAGTGATACTCAATTCAAGAGCGATATTAAAAAGCTGTTCGTCTGAGGTATTCCCAAAGTTTTGGAGATTGGGAAAACGACTGAGTTTATCAAGGCTGTCTAATTGACTTATAGTATTTTCGATAAAACTACCGCTGTTACGATGTTTGGCAGGAAGGCGTTGGATGAGACTTTTACCCTTGTCGGTTATTTCGGCAAGTCCAATAATATGCAGCAGTTCGTGGTAAAACGCAGTATTCAAACTATTACTATCGTTTGCAAAAGGTAGTTTTAAAAGATGTTCCGGTGATAATATTTTGTATAAAAGAGTTAATTGAGATTCGTAATCTTCTGCATTTTTTGGAATTAAATTTATAAAATTTTGAAAATCTAATACTGTAAATTTTAATTCAGCAGGATTATTGGTAACAAAATTTTCGGCTATCTCTTTATAAAAATACTCTGTTTTTGTACCAGAAAGTTGTTTAGATTCAAAAGATTGGTATAAATGAACCAAGTTTTTATTTTGAGCGAAAATAGTTTCGAAATCACGGACATCAAATATAAACCAATGATACAGATTGGTAATAATAAGATGTTTTAATTCTAAGTTTTTATTGGTAATGCGTTCTCTTAAAAAATACAAAATAAGTTCATGTAAAGCTTTGGTATTCATACTATTAGATGACACCATGTCGTATTTTTCGGCAGGTCGTTTGGTTTCAATAATAACGCCTATGCTACTTGTAGGCATATTACCATTATAAATAACTAGGTCGTTATAATCTTTGGTATTTATTGTAAAATTGGGGTCGTAATATACTTTATTTAAAAAATCGCGTATTAAATTTTTGTGATAGGCTTCACTTTCATGAATATTTATTTTTTGTGCCGTATCTCTAAGACATTGCGCCAACAAGTTTATCTTTTCGCTACCTATATGCTGCTTTAAAAAAGCTTTATTGAGTGCCTGTTTAAGGTTAAATTCTGTAAAAATCATTAAAAATCATTTAAAGAGATCTTTGAAAATAACCAAAAACAATATATTTATTTTAGTGTCCTCAAACTTACAGCGGGTTTAAAAATGTTACAAAGACTTTTGAAGGTCTTCATTCATTTTCATATAATCAACATTATTGGCTTTTTTCGCTTCTTCCCATGCTTGTTTCGAGGTTTGAAGCGCTTCATCTTTTTTCCCTAAACCTTTTAAAATCCTAGCTTTTACAGTAATCATCCAAAACGCAGAAGGGTTAGCAGCTAAGGCTTCATTTACCCATATTAAGGCTTTGTTTAAATCTTTGCCATTTTCAAGATAATAAACAGCGGCTTGAAATAAATTATTAGGGTTTACTTTGGTATTGGCATCAATAGATTTCATGACTTGAGCATCAAAATTAACCTCTATAGGAATTTTTACTGAAGTATGTTCCCATTCAATTTGTAGGTTGGCTTTATCACCTTTTTCATTCATATCGCTTATATTAATAGTAAAATCTTGAATATTTTCAGAGATTTGTTCTGATTTTACCGTAACGCTTGCAGCTACTTCAGCTTGGTTAAATTTACTTAAATTACCGCCCATAGCAACATCTTTATATAAAATAACAGTCCATTCAGTTTTGTTTGGAGTTGAAAGAATTAAATAAGAACCCTTGGGTACAGATACACCCCCAAATTTTACTTCTTCAGCAAATGTAATTACCGACCCAGAATTGGCAGCAGTACGCCATAACTTTCCATAAGGTACTAAAAAATCTGAACCCTCGCCAAAAATTTTACGACCTTTAGCTTTGGGTCGTGCATATTTAACAACAACATCGTTGATGCCAACAACAGTACTAACAGTTGCATTGGGACTGCCTTGTGGCGTTTGAATTTGAGCACATAATTCGAAAGCTACAAAACAAAAGATAACTAAAAGTAGATTTTTATTCATAATAAAATTATTTAGATTGCAAGTTACGAAAAAAATATGATATTTTACATTAAAACTAAAAAATAGTTCAATTTTTTAATATTTTTATAAATTCAATGTTAGTCTAATTTCAATACAGCTAAAAATGCAGATTGTGGTATTTCTATATTACCTATTTGTTTCATTCTTTTTTTACCTTCTTTTTGCTTTTCAAGAAGCTTTCTTTTCCTACTTACATCACCACCATAACATTTTGCCGTAACATCTTTTCGTAAAGCACTAATATTTTCACGAGCTACTACCTTTGCCCCTACAGCAGCTTGAATGGCTATTTGAAATTGCTGTTTGGGTAACAATTCTTTTAGTTTTTCACATAATCTACGCCCAAACTCGTGGGTTTTAGAACGATGTATTAACGACGAAAGCGCATCCACTTTTTCATTATTAAGCAAAATATCCATTTTAACAATATCGGCTTCGCGGTATCCACAAGGTGTGTAATCAAATGACGCATAGCCTTTAGTTGAACTTTTTAATTTATCGTAAAAGTCAAACACGATCTCAGTTAAAGGCATTTCAAAAATCAGTTCAACACGGGTTTGTGTTAAATAAGATTGGTTTAATAAATTCCCTCGTTTGGCTAAACAAAGTTTCATAATATTCCCAATAAATTCTGGTAAGGTTATGATTTGCGCTCTAATAAAGGGTTCTTCAATAGAATTTATTTTAACTGGGTCTGGCATTTTAATAGGATTATCAACTATAATAAGTTCTTGTTTGGTGGTGGTTGCTCTAAAACTAACATTGGGTACCGTAGTAATTACGGTTTGATTATATTCTCTTTCTAAGCGCTCTTGAATAATTTCTAAGTGTAATAATCCAAGGAAGCCACAACGAAAACCAAAACCAAGCGCTTGCGATGTTTCTAATTCAAATGTTAAAGACGAATCGTTTAGTTGTAATTTTTCCATACATTCTCTAAGCTCTTCAAAATCATCAGTAACTACAGGAAAAATTCCTGCAAAAACCATTGGTTTAACCTCTTCAAATCCATCAATGGCTTTGCCCGGATTTTTAGCTAAGGTAATCGTATCACCAACTTTCACTTCTTTGGCATTTTTTATGCCAGTGATAATATAGCCCACATCACCAGCATTTACCTTTTCTTTGGGTTGCATTTTAAGCTTTAAAATACCAACTTCTTCAGCAAAATAATTTTTTTCTGTGGATACAAATTGAATTTGGTCGTTTTTACTCAATGTGCCGTTCATGATTCTGAAATATATAATGATTCCTCTAAAACTATTAAAAACGCTATCAAAAATTAAGGCTTGAAGGGGTAGGGTAGGGTCGCCCTTAGGCGCTGGAATCCGATGAATAATAGCACTTAAAATATCGTTAATCCCAATGCCAGTTCTACCACTCGCAAGAATAATATCAGTTGGTTTACACCCAATTAATTCTACAATTTGGTCGGTAACTTCAGGAACTTTGGCAGCGTCCATATCTATTTTGTTAATCACAGGAATTATTTCTAGATCGCAATCTAAAGCTAAATATAAATTTGAAATAGTTTGAGCCTGAATACCTTGTGAAGCATCTACTAAAAGTAAAGCCCCCTCGCATGACGCCAGCGCTTTACTTACTTCATAACTAAAATCCACGTGCCCGGGGGTATCAATCAAATTAAAAATATAATCTTGATTTTCAAAGCGGTAGTTTATTTGAATTGCATGACTTTTAATTGTAATGCCTTTTTCGCGTTCTAAATCCATATCATCTAAAACTTGGTCCATCATATCGCGGTCTGTAATAGTATTTGTATATTCTAAAAGACGGTCCGCTAAGGTGCTTTTGCCATGGTCTATATGGGCTATAATACAGAAATTTCTTATATTTTTCATAATTTAAATTAGATTTTCGATGATGGTATTAAACTCGGTTGCTATCAATGAAGCACCTCCAACTAAGCCGCCATCTACATCAGGCTGATTAAATAATTCAAAGGCATTATTGGCTTTTACACTGCCACCATAAAGTATCGATATATTCTCAGAACACGCCACACCATATTTTTCAGCAATAACTGATCTTATAAAATGATGCATTTCTTGGGCTTGTAACGATGTAGCAGTTTTACCTGTACCTATTGCCCAAATTGGTTCGTAAGCAATTATTACTTGAGAAATTTGCTGTGCATTTAGATGAAATAACGATTCTTTTATTTGATTTTTAACAAAATCATTTTGATTGTTAGCATTTCGAATTTCAAGTGCTTCACCACAACAAAAAATAGGCGTTAACTGTTGTTGTAACGCCAGAGCTACTTTTTCTTTAATAAAGTCATTTGATTCATTAAAATAGTCACGGCGTTCGCTATGCCCTAAAATTACATAATTGATATTTAACCCTTTAAGTAAACTTGGCGACACTTCACCCGTATAGGCACCCTGAAGTTTAGAGTAACAATTTTGTGCGGCTACATCTACATGTTTGTAATTGGATATAAGGTTTTTAACGGGTATTAACAGCGGAAATGGCACGCCTAAAATTACCTGTTGGTTGGGTTTTAGTTGTTTTAAATGAGAATCTAAACTTTGAATTAATTGTAAGGCTTCGGTTAAATTTAAATTCATTTTCCAGTTAGCAGCCGCTATTTTTTTGCGCATAAAAGATGATTTATTGATGATATAAAAAATTTAAAATTGATGTTTCTGTTTCGGTAATAGATTGATTTTTAAGTTGTTTCCAATTGTTGAGGTGCTGACATAGTTTTTTAAATTGATAACGATCACTATCAGACCAGCTAAAATCTTGAATAAGTTTTGGTAAAACATAATGATTCATAACGTTACAGCCAAGCCCAATATACGTACCTGTATTTATTTTTGTTTCGATGGCTATTTTAGTGTAATCACCGATGAAACAACCCATTTTTTTAGACATCATTAATGGGTCTTTTAGATGCGGTAAATAAAATTGAACGGGCTCGGCATTATTTTTGATATTACTATTGGTTACACCGGCGCCTAAATTACACCAATTGCCAACGATACTATCGCCAATATAACCGTGATGCGCTTTACTAGAATATGCCATAAATAGCGAATTTTTTACCTCGCCTCCAAGTACTGAACCTTCTCCTAATGTTACACATCCATAGATGGTTGCACCCATTTTGATACAACTGTTTTCATGCAGAATTACTGGTCCCCTGATACATGCCCCTTCTTGAATTTCAGCGCCTCTTCTAATAATTATTGGTCCGTTGATAGCATTTAAAAAACAAGGATTAATAAATGCCCCTTTTTCAATAAAAATATCTTCATGGGCAACAGCACCACAATAATTAGGAACGGGTTCGCGTTCAAATTGGGTTATTAATTGTTGAAGATCTTGTTCTAAAATTCGCAGCTGCCAACCTAAAAAATCCGTTGCATAAAATAATCTTGGTAGGTCTGCACACAGCTCTTGATTCGTTAATTTAGATAAATCATTCCAATGGTGGGAAGTTTTTGCTGCAATAAACCCTTGTGTATCAAATAAAAACGTTTCTGAAGGTAAAGTATAAATTTGTGTAGCTAAAGTTTGATTAGGTATGATTGTAGCATTAATATAGATATTTTCAGATAATAGGCGATTGGGTAGTGGATATTTGCATTGTAAATAATCAGGTACAATCGTATAAATTGGGGCTTTTAAAAAATGCACCCAGCGTTCATTATTACTAAAAATTCCAAATTTTATATCCGATATGGCTTGGGTTGCTGAAAAAGGAGCAAAATTTTCGCGATGATGATAATCTAATAGATAAACATTAAAATCCTTCATAGGGTTTAATAATAAAATGCAAATTTACAACATTTTTTAAACTTTGTATTAAATTTAATAAACATTATTTTAAAATGTTTACGTAATCAAAAACGCGTTGCGTAATAAATCTTATGGGAAAAAATAGAGTTGTAACTTTAGTTAATAAGCGGACAAATGTTTCAAAGACGTCTAATAATCTCGTCTAGAATCAAAGTCGTCAAAATCGTTAAAATTATCACTACCAGATTCTAAATCAAAGTCGTCAAAATTATCGTCAAAATCAAGGTCGTTATCATCGTTTTTTTTGGGTTTACCTTTTTTAGAAGTCGCTTGATAGGTTTCGAATTCTTTATCCCATTCCTCTTCATCGTTTAATTCATCGTTAATATTATCAAACTCTACAAATTCGTTTTCAATTTCATCGTCATCTACAGGAGGAGGAAGGGGTTGTTTTTTAATTGGAACAGCACCTTTAGCACTCTTAGGCTTTTTTAATACATCATCTTTAACTTGTTTTGTACTAGTTTTAGTTTTCGTGGTTTTTGTTGCCATATAATTATTTGTATTTTGGGCAAAATTAAAAAAAAAATAATTAACATTTCAAAAAAAATAAAAATATTTTTTTTTATTTTTTTTTTATAAAAATATGATATTAATTTTGTACTATTGGGCTAACAAAATTACGTATGGCTTTATTTAAATTGGGTTTGCCTTGAAGAGCTTTTATAAAGGCAGTACCAATAATAACACCATCTATATATGGACTTAAAAGGTCTATCTGGTCTTTGCTTTTAATACCAAAACCAATAAATTTTTGATTTCTTAATTTCATAACTTGAAGTGATTTTAAAAAAGGAATACAATCAATTAAATTAGCTTCTTTTCCTGTTGTTCCTGTAGAACTTACAATATATAAAAAACCAGAACTGGCTTTATCAATCTGGATAATTCTTTTTTTAGGCGTATCTGGCGTTATTAAAAAAATGAGTTTTATGTTATATTTATCAGCATATTTTTTAAAATCTTGCTTATAATCCTCTAACGTTAAGTCTGGTATAATTAATCCATAAATATTATTTAAGGCGCATTGGCTACAAAAATTTTCATAGCCGTATTGCAAAACTGGGTTCAAATAGCCCATTAATATTAATTTTGAAGTTAATTTAAATGGTATAGCATGCAGTTGTTTAAATAATAAATCTATGGTCATGCCGTTGTTTAAGGCAATTTTACTACTTTCTTGAATTGTGGGTCCATCTGCTAAAGGGTCGCTATAAGGCATCCCAATTTCAATAAAATCAACTTGACATTTTTGAAGTGCGTCTATTATTTGAAGCGTACTATTTAATTTAGGATAACCAGCAGTAAAAAAAAAATTATATTTCATATTTCTAAAATTTTTTATTTTTTCAAATAATTTTGGTAGGTTTCTAAATCCTTATCACCACGACCGCTTAGTGAAATCACTACACACGCATTTTTTTTAAAGGCTATTTTTTTTAATGCGGCTAAAGCATGTGCCGATTCCAGTGCAGGAATGATACCCTCTAATTTTGTTAGTTCAAGCCCAGCCTCAACAGCTTCCATATCAGTTGCAGAAATATATTGGGCTCTTTTAATATCTTTTAAAAATGGGTGTAATGGACCAATACCAGGATAGTCTAAACCTGCCGAAATACTATGTGGTTCAGTAATTTGTCCGTCTTTATCTTGCATAAGAATGGTTTTTGAACCATGTAGTACTCCAAATCGTCCTAATATTAAGGTTGCCGCTGATTTCCCAGACTCAATGCCAAGCCCTGCCGCTTCAACTCCAATTAATTTGGTTTTAGGTTCGTTTAAAAAATGAAAAAAAGTTCCTGCGGCATTACTTCCGCCACCAATACATGCTATCAAAAAATCAGGTTTTTTAAACCCATATTCGGATAACTGACTTTTTATTTCTTTACTAATAACACTTTGAAATCTTGTAACCATATCAGGGTAAGGTGCAGGACCTACAACACTTCCAATAATATAATGTGTAGATAAGGGTTCATTAATCCAAGCCCTTATGGCTTCATTCGTTGCATCTTTTAGGGTTTTACTACCCGAAGTAGCAGGAATAACTTGTGCACCAAGCATTTTCATGCGTGCATAATTAGAGGCTTGACGCTCTATATCTTTAGCACCCATATAGATATTACATTCTAATCCCATTAAAGCACACACTGTAGCAGTGGCTACACCATGTTGACCGGCCCCGGTTTCAGCAATAATTTTGGTTTTTTTAAGTTTCTTGGCAATTAAAATTTGTCCAATAGTATTATTAATTTTATGCGATCCGGTATGATTTAAGTCCTCTCTTTTAAGAAAAATCTGCGCTTGATATTTTTTACTTAAATTTTGAGCAAAATATAAAGGACTTGGTCTGCCCACGTAATTTTTTAAAAGAAAATTGAATTCTTTTTTAAATGATGGGGTATTCATAATTTTTAAATAGTTCTTTTTAAGTTCATGTATATTTCCAAATAATAATTCTGGAATAATTGCGCCACCATATTTGCCATAATAACCTTTGGAATCTGGAAAACCAATTTTTGTTGCCATAAATTTATTTTTTTAGTTTTAAACGACTTGTAACAAATTGACCCACTTTAGAGCCCATGTCGGTACTTATTAAACAAGAAGGGTGAAAATGTATGCCGCCATAAAAACGTGCTAAGTTATTTTCAAGAGCGGCATCTCGAAATGATTTAAATTGTCGCGGTTTAATACCAAACGGCACTTCAGAGGAATCTGTAAAATTAAAATGATCACCAAATACATGGGTGAGTGTTTCGGCAATTGCCGCCGAAATCGTTGAATGACCGCAGGTATATTCGGGAAAGGGCGGGGTTTGTAAATAAGGACGCCAACTTGGGTCGATATATTTATTGATAATTGTTTCAGGACGGGCAGTACTATACTTATATTTAACGTCCCAAGTATGAATAAAAGCATCAAACATCGTAATTGAAGCAGAAGCATAGACCATAACAGTTTCATCAAAACTAAAATGCGCTTTAGTACTAGCTATGCCTACAATGTTCATCCAATGACCAGGCGGTGAAAATTTTTTATTAGCAAACATGATATGACCAATAACATTGAGTTTAAAAGGATTATCGTCCCAAAAGTCTGCGATATGTTTCTGCTCTTCTGTAAGATGTTCAGTTATATTTTTAATATCCATAACTTGTTTGTAAAATGCCCCTTTCTTGTTTTTCATATCAAAAGAGATGGGTGGCGGGGCTTTAAATTGTTGCGCCGAGTCTAAGGTGAATGGTCTTATTAATTTCCAATTGGGTTCTGCAGCTTCAAAATATCCTGGTGGCGTTGGCACCCAACGTCCCGCAGTTGAATTAATATTATATTTTTCCATGGTTCGGGTTTGAGCATAATTATCCAATCTACTCCAAGCAATTATATAAGCAGAAACACTGTCTGCAAACTGTGTTGTCGCTTTTATTTTAAAATCTTGCATCCCTTTAATTTGAGCCAATTTTAAAATACTATCTTTAAAAACGCCCATACTTCCTTGTGGAAAGGTTACCGATTCACCAACATTACAAAATGCCCAAATTGCAGCTAAATTAAAATTAACTTTAGAAGTATCAGGGCAACGATACATGCGGTTAAGTTGATGTAATTGCCCCACTAAACTTTGATATGTATTGGGATACCCTTGAATCATGGCTTCGTAGGCTGCGATTGAAGCATAAGCATAGTTTCTAGAGGCAACAATTGGAGAAAAATTATTACCCATAACAACCCAATTGAGGTCGAAAACAGCTTGATTATATAAAGCAGGGTTGGCAAAAATTTGATTTGAATTATCGGTCTTCTGTTGACAAGACAGGATAGATATTGAAAAAAGTAAAATAACATACTTATATTTAATAGTTGGCATCATTTTTAATTATTTAAATTGTTTTGTAGAATGACATTATTTTTTTTTAATATGAAATATAACCCTAAGAACACTAAAATTAATGATGTGGCAATGAGTGCCGAACCATATTTACTAATACAGATGCCCACAAAAACAATAAAATAAGATAGCATAAACACCAAAGCTAATAGTTTTGATAAGAATGATATTTTTTTTAAATGAGTTTGTTTAGCGATTTTAAAAATAATATTAGCCGATAAAATCATACCTAAACAATCAATAAATATACTAAAACTTAACAAATCATCAACTTTTTTCCCATAAAAAATGATGCCCATTGTTAATATAGAAAATACAGTTAAACTATTTGCAAAAATTCCTTTGGATTCGTTGTATTTAGCAAAAAATTTAGGCAAAAGCCCGTCTTTACTCATAGCATACAGTACTCTGGGGTTACTTAGTAAAATAACATTTACATAAGCCAAAACACCAAACACCATGCAACAATCAAATACGATACGTCCTATGCTACCCCAAAACGAATTAAACACAATAGACCCAATAACTTCAGCATTTTTCATTTTATCAAATCCAATATTTTGAACATAAGCGATATTAACCCCTAAATATAAAATAATAATTGTTAAAATACCAAAAATAATACTTTTTTTAAGAGTGGTTATGTTTTTTACTTCGCCTGTAAAATTCATTGTTTGTTGATAACCACCATAAACAAAAGCCACAGGTGTTAACGTAAAAATGAGTAAAAGCCATGCTGGATAATCTTGAAGAGTAAATGATGACGTTGCCGTATCGTAAACAATGTTACCAGTATATGGTTTTTTAAAAATTGCTAAAATAATCGTTAAAATTAAAACTATTTTAAAAAGCATTAAAAAATCTTGAATTCCAGTACTCGATTTTAACCCCATGAGATTTATAAAATAAAAAATTAATATAAATAACACAGCTAAAAATGTACTTTCAAGTGACGATAATGGAAAGCCAAATTGTGCAAAAATATCACTAAAATATTCACTTCCAATAATTGCCACAATCGCCAAAGATGCAGCATTGCTTATTAAAATTAAAATATTTATTGTAAAACCAATTGCAGGATGATAGCCGCTACTGGTAAAAATCTTATAAAATCCACCAATAGCTGGAAGTCGCTGACCAATTTCTATATAGGTAAATGCCCCGCAAATAGAGATTATACCACCTAGTATCCATGCTAAAAAAAAAATTGTTGAAGAACCAGATTTTGCCGCCGCTATAGCCGGTGTTTTAAAAATGCCCATACCAATTACTAAACTAATTACTATAATAGTTAAATTAAATGTATTAAGTTTATAGGGCTGATGCGTCATAGGAAAAAACTATTTATTTTTTATTCTTAGGTACATAATAAACATAAGTATTAAAGGAATAAAGGCTAAATAGATAATAGCATAATTCATGCCTTGGGCCGGTCCTCGTCCTAATTGGGCATTGGTTTTTTGGCATACCGAACATTGTAAGAGTCGCATCGTTTAAATATTTTTCAATAGCAAAGCTACAATTTTATTTACATATAAAAGAATTTAGAAACATTTTTTTATCAAAAGGTAAAAATTTAGTTTGGGTTTTAGAATGAATACTATTACATATTAGCGCTTAAATCTAGAAGCATTTAAGAATTTAATTGGATATTTTGTAGATTTTTCTAAAATTAAATCGGCTAATATATCGCCTATAACACTAACAAATTTAAAGCCATGTCCGCTAAACCCAGCCGCTATAGCCACATTTTTATCGTAACCTTCCAGATGGTCAATTATAAAATTACTGTCTAAAGTATTTGTATATAAGCAGGTTTTTGACTGCAAAATTTCCTTAAAACCTTCGGGTATAAATTGCTTCATAAAATGAATGAGTAGATCCAGTTCTGTTTGATGCACACGTCGATCTTTAGTATCGGGGTTAAAGTCAGACCCTGTTTGGTATTGATGCAAGGCAACTTTCATACCTAATGGCGTACCAAAAGTTTCGTTAGGAAGAGCAGGAAATCCATATCCATAAAGGTTTAGGTCGTTTAATATCCAGCAAGGAAAATTGCCCAACCTAAACTGTTCCCAAGATTTTGGTTTTACCCAAGCAATCATTTGTTTTATTACCTTTAAATGTGGTTTTAAAGTAGGTATCAATTGAGACGCCCATGGACCAGCCGTAATGATTAATTTACTAGCATAATAGAGATCTTGGTCAGTTTTAACCCGAATCATTCCTTGATGTTGTTCCCAAGACAATACCTTTTCATGCATCTTAATGCTGGCACCTCGCAAAATAGCTTGTTCTATAAGTTTGGTAATACATAGCTCGGGTCTTAAAAAACCCGATTGAGGCTCCAAGATATGTTCAAAATTATGCGGAATAACAAATTGGGGATATTTTGAATTTAGAGATTCTTTTGAAATGGTATTTACCTCAATGTTAAATGCTTTTGATGCGCACTTAATATTATTAAGGTATTGATTGTGAGGGGCACAAAGGTAAAGGAGTCCTGTTTGATAATAAAGTTTAGTCTGTGTTTCTTGCTCAAGCGTTTCCCAATTTTGATAGGCTTTGATTAATAACGGAACATAATCGGTATCTTCACCATAAGCTTTTCTAATAATTCTTGATTGACCAGAATGCGAACCTAAGTCGTGAGGTGCTTCAAATTGTTCAAGCCCTAAAACATTAACGCCCCGCTTGGCTAAATGATAACAAGCCGACGACCCCATACTGCCAACCCCAATTACAATAACATCAACCATTTTTTTTTGAGACATATATAAAATATTAAGCCAAGTTTTAAATAATGGCAAAGCTATGAAAAATACTCTGAATATTCAAAAAAATGATAAATAGCACTTGAAAAGCAAACAAAAAATTTGAAAACCTCTGGTGAATTTAGTTATTTTTAAAAAAACAATATAATTTTTAAAAAATAAATGTATCTTTGCAAAATTTTAAAATGAAACTTTTATTTAAACTATTTTTAGGCTTTCTTCTTATACATTTAAGCGCATTTAATAGTTACAGCCAAAGTTTAAAAGATATTCAAAATAAAATACCCTCAAATTTTAATGTTAATTCATTAAGCGATGATGACATTATTAGTTTATACAATAAATATAACATAGGTGCTCTTAGTCAAGAAGAAGTTTATTCTAAATTAAAACTTATAGGAATCTCGGAAGATGCTATTAATCAGTTATACAAAAGATATAACATGATTATTGCTAAATCGAATAATCAAAATAAAACGAAGACCGAAAGCCTCGAAAACGTTAACGAACAGCCTTTAATTAATAAAAGACCAAGAACTTCTTTACTTAATTTACCTATTTTTGGATTTAATTTATTTGACCCCAACGATTTAAACTTTGAACCCGAAATAAGAACCCAGATTCCCAAAAGTTATACTATTAAACAAAAAGATTTTCTTCAGGTTGAAATATATGGATTAGCAGATTTTAGTTACAGTTTTGAAGTGGACGCTAATGGTGAAATTAGAATCCCTAATTTAGGTTTAGTGAAAGTAGGTGGATTGTCTATTAACGATTGTGAATTAAAGCTCAAATCCCAATTAAAAAAAATATATCCAGGTATTGAATCTAATAAAACCGGCTTAAAAGTTACCCTTAAAAAAGTGGGTGGTGTTTATGTAAAAGTTATCGGACAAGTATATTATCCTGGCAAATATTTAATTTCAAATTTTGGCACCATCTTAAATGCTTTAACTGCCGCTGGGGGTCCTAACGATTTTGGATCGTATCGTTCAATCTCCTTATTAAGAAATGGTAAAAAAATATGCGAATTTGACGTTTATTTGTTTATTTTAAATGGAGATATGTCGCAAAACTTGGTTTTAGAAGACGATGATATTATTTTAGTGAACCCCTATAATAATCGCATTGCATTTACGGGCGCTGTAAGATTCCCTGCTTACTACGAAGTTTTAAAAGGTGAAACTATTGAAAATTTATTGCAATTTTCTGGTGGTTTCAGTTATGATGCCATAAAATCGTATTTAAAAATAATTCGTTATGGTGATTTGTTAAAGGAAATTATTTCCATAAATAAAGAAAATTATGCTACATTTATTCTACAAAATGGCGATAATATTGCGGTAGATAAAATTTTTAATGGATTCAAGAATCGGGTTATTATATATGGTGCTGTTAATAATCCCGGAACCTATGATATAAATTCTAACCCTACAGTTTACGATTTGTTGGTAAGAGTCTCTACATCACCCGGCGCATTTTTAAACAAAGCGAAATTATTTAGAAAAAATAAAACAACGAACTTAACAGAAATTGTAGAATTTAGCCCAATTAAAATACTTCAAAAAAAAGAAACAATGAATTTATATCCCGAAGACTCGTTATTTATAAATTTTTATTCAGATTTAGATGAAGAAAAAACAATTCAAATTATTGGTGAAGTGAATAATCCTGGTGTTTTTAAATATTTTAAAGGTATGTTATTAAGCGACATTGTACTAAATGCGAATGGATTTAAACTTGGTGCTTCTAAATACCATATTCAAATTTCCCGTCGATTAATTATTGAGAATAAATATACTAGCGAATATTCAAGTGTTATGGATTTTCAATTTGACTCTTTAAATTTAAATAATCAAGCACTTAATATCCTCTTAACACCCTATGATATTATTTATATTCGTTCAATTCCCTCATTTAAACCGCAGAAATTTGTATATATAAAAGGAGAAGTGCTCTACCCCGGAACTTATACGCTAAAGAGCGATTCGTTTAGAATTTCGGATATAATTCAAGAAGCAGGAGGCTTATTACCTAGTTCTTATCTACCCGGTGCCTCGATATTGAGACTCGTTAAAAGACAAACCTATACCTCAAAACCAATCGATAAACTTAGTAATGATATAAGGTTACTCTATGCCAATAAAGAAAATAATAATGAGTACAATAACCCTAATGATAGCAGTTTTTTTGAAGATATTGATGAAAATGCAGAACGTTCTTCCATTGGAATCCGTTTAGATGAAATTATGAAAAACAAAAACTCGAAAGAAAATATAGCCTTAATAGAAAATGATGAGGTGTATATTCCTAAATACGATAAAACTGTTCAGGTTTCTGGAGCTGTTAATTCACCCAAAAAAATACTTTACGAACCTAATTTAAATTTTAAAAAAGCAGTTGAATTTGCGGGCGGATTTAGCTATCGAGCCTCAAAAAAATATAGTTATGTAATTTACCCTAATGGTGAAGTGCGATCTACTAAACATTTCTTGTTTTTTAAAATATATCCAAAAATTAAACCAGGATCCGAAATTTTGGTTTTATTTAAACACTCTTTAAATAATTTAAATATTGCACAGCGATTAGCAATTTATAGTTCTATAACGTCATTTGCAATATTATTTATATCACTAATAAGCTATTTAAGATCTTTATAATATGTTATCAATTATAAAAACCGCTTATATAAAAAAATGATTTTAAAACCAAAAAAATAGTAGCTTTGACCATGTTTAAAAGTTTAACAATTATTTGGATTGGTTTTTTATTGGCTTTACGAGAATTATGGCTCAATAAAGTGAGAACCTTTTTATCACTATTTGGTATTACAATTGGAATTTTTTGTATTATTGGTGTTTTGGCTTTAGTAGATAGCCTTGAACGTAAGGTGCAAAACGACGTCAGCTCTTTAGGGGAAAATACAATTTATATTGACAAATGGCTTTATTCTGGCGATGACGATAACTACCCTTGGTGGAAATACATAAAACGTCCTGAACCTAAAATTAAAGAATTAGATTTTATTAAACAAAAAAGTAAATTTTTATCACAAGGCGCTTTTTACGTAAACGAATCTTGCAATTTAAGTTATTTTCAACATGCACTTAAAAGAGTCCAAACTTATGGTATCTCCGAAAATTTTAATAATATCGAAAGTTTTGATATTGGCAATGGATTGTATTTTAATGATGCACATTTTAAATACGGTTCCGCCGTTTGTGTCATAGGATACGATTTAGCAATCGATTTATTTGGTAGCGCAACTACCGCTTATCAAAAAACCGTTAATATTAATAATAAAAAAGTTGTAGTTATTGGAATATTAAAAAAAATTGGACAAAGTTTTATAGGAGGATTCGATTTTGACCATTCCGTATTATTACCGATTAATTATTTTGAAAGTTTTTATAGCCTAAGATATTCTAATCCGGTGATTTTAATAAAAGGAAAACCTAATGTTTCAAGCTCAGCTTTAAAATTTGAACTTACAGGGATTATGCGCCAAATTAGAAAACTAAAACCTACTCAAGAAGATGATTTTAGTTGTAATAATGTGAGCGATTTTAGCCAAATCATCGAAGGCTTTTTTGGAAAAGTTAATGTGGGAGGTTGGGCAATTGCTGGCTTAAGTTTGCTGGTAGGCGCTTTTGGTATAGCTAATATTATGTTTGTAACAGTTCGAGAAAGACGTAGCCAAATTGGTTTAAAAAAAGCACTTGGAGCAACTAAAAAAGTTATTATGTTTGAATTCTTGTTTGAAAGTGCTTTTTTATGCGTTTTAGGTGGTTTTTTTGGCTTATTATTAGTTTGGATGTTAACTTTTATATTAAACACGGTCTTGCCATTTCAAATATTTGTGGCTTTACCCATTGTGGTTTTAGCCTTTAGCATTTGCGTCATTCTTGGGATGGTAGCTGGTTTTATTCCAGCCTCTCAAGCGGCGAATCTAGACCCTGTAGTAGCCATTAGATCTACTTCTTAAAATATGATTATTTTAGCTTCAGGGTCGCCTAGACGTCAAGAATTATTAAAAAATTTAGGATTGGCATTCAAAATTGTCAACCCCAATATTGATGAAATTATTCCCAAATCTACACCTATCCCCAAAATCCCTTTAGCCATTGCATTACAAAAAGCAAAAGCCGTATTACCCCAATTTACGCCAAACGACATTATTATAGCGGCTGATACCATTGTTAATTATAAAAATGAGATTATTGGTAAACCCAAAAACAAACAAGATGCCGAACTTATTTTACAAAAATTATCTGGCAAAACCCATCAAGTTTATACAGGTGTCGTTATCCTTTATCAAAATAAAATAAAAAAAATATCTTGTGTAACTAAAGTAAATTTTAATACTTTAAGTGTCAATGAAATAAATTTTTATATTAAAAAGTACAAACCTTTTGATAAAGCAGGTGCTTACGCCATTCAAGAATGGATTGGCTTAATTGGTATCAATAAAATAGAGGGTGATTTTTATAATGTTATGGGGTTGCCTGTTTCTAAACTATATACCTACCTGAAAAAAATAAAATCTATTTAAAATTATTCTACCCGTTCGTAACTTTAAAGAACTTTTTAATATGATCTACAATATATTGTAAATGTTGCATATTGGGTTCGGAATGTATAGGTAACGATAAAACCTGTTGACATAATTGTTCGGTATTAGGTAAACTAATTTTTGAATTTAAGAAAGGTTTAAAAGCTTCTTGATTATATAATGCCACTGGATAATAAATAGCTGACGAAATACCATGCTCCGTTAAAAATTTATGGAGTGCATCGCGCTTTCCATTTTTAATTTTAAGTGTATATTGATGATAAACATGACTTGAAAAACTATTTTGGAATGGAATCTCAATTTCTGGAACATCTTTTAATGCTTCGTTATAAATATGAGCCATCGATTGCCTTGATTTGATATAATCGTTTAATAATGGTAATTTTGTTTTTAAGACAATAGCTTGAAGTGTATCTAATCGGGAATTGCAACCAATTAATTTATGATAGTATCGTTCTGACTGACCATGGTTTGCTAAAGAATTTAAAATCTGAGCTAAGGTAGCGTCATTGGTAAACAGCGCTCCGCCATCACCATAACAGCCTAAGTTTTTTGAAGGGAAAAATGAGGTACAGCCTATATGTCCAATGGTGCCATAGAATTTACTTTCGCCTTGATTATTGGTATAAATGGCACCTAAAGATTGCGCATTATCTTCAATAACCGTTAAATGATGCTTTTCAGCCATCGCCATAATGGCATCCATGTTACAACCTTGCCCATATAAATGCACCACAATCATGGCTTTAGTTTTTGAAGTAATTTTGGATTCTATTTCAGAGACACAAATATTAAAATCAGTATAGGACACATCAACAAAAACGGCTTTTAAATTTAATAAAGCTATGGCTTCAGCACTGGCAAAAAAACTAAAACTAGGACAAATAACTTCATCACCAGGTAATAAATTAAGTGCCATTAACGCCAATTGCAGCGCATCCGTGCCATTAGCACAAGGAATCACGTGCTGAACCTTTAAATAATTAGCTAAGTCATTACAAAAAGTTTTCACGGCACTCCCATTTATAAAGTCTGTACGTTCTAAGCAAGATAGCATTTCTTGGTCTATGATGGGTTTAATTTTTTGGTATTGATTTTTTAAATCTACCATTGGTATTTGTTCCATAAGTTAATGTTGATTTTTATTAAGAATGAGTTCAGCAATCTTTAAATCGAAAGGCGTAGTAATTTTTAAATTTTGCTCGTCTCCAATTATAATATGAATGGGTAATCCAAACGACTCTACCACGGTAGCATCATCGGTAAAGTTGGGCTGCTCGTCTTGATTGAATGCCATTTTAAGTTGTTGGATATTAAATGTTTGTGGTGTTTGAATTAAGAATAATTTTTCTCTGTTTAATGGTCGTACATGGTCATGGTCTTGATAACGAATACTAGAATTGGGCATAATAGCAGGAATCGCATTACCAAATTGTATGGCTTCATGATAACACTTTTTAATAAGTTCTATACTAACTAAACATCGCACAGCGTCATGAATTAAAACAATGGCATCTTGCGTATTAGGTAAGTTGTTAACTGCATTTTTAACAGATTGAAATCGGGTAGCCCCACCACATATAATAGTATAATTGCAATGTAAGTTAGCATTTTCAATGAGCGTTTTACCATACTCCATATAAGATTCAGGGAACACAACAATAAAATCAAGCGATTGAAATGAATCGATAAATTTTTGCATGGTTCTTATAATTATTGGCTTATTTATAATTTCAATAAATTGTTTAGGCAAATCAGAACTCATCCTGCTACCTTTACCGCCTGCTACAATAATTACAATGGTTTTCAAAATATTTTTATTTTTTTAAAGCATTTATAAAATGATCTAAGTTAACCACACTCGTCCCAATTTCAGCGCAAACTAAACCGGCACCAATATTAGCATAGTAACAAGCCAACTCTAAGTTATGGCTTGCGGCGTAAAAAACGGCAAGTAATGCCACCACAGTATCGCCAGCACCGCTTACATCACTAACGTTTAATGCCGTTGTGGGTAATATTTTTTTATCAATTCCAGAATGATAAAAAATGCCTTTCTCAGATAAAGTAATAACCGTTAATTGATGATGCAATTTCTTTTTTAAGGCGTCATGCAAAGCCGCTAAAGATTTTTCGTTGATTTCAGGTTTTGATGATAACGACAACCCAGTAATTATTTCAGAAAAATTTGGTTTAAAAATGGTACTGTTTTGGTAGGCTAAGAAATTTTCTTTCTTAGGATCTACTACAGTTGGTATTTTATTTAAATTACATAAATGAATGATTGCCTTAATTAAATGGGGTGTAAGAACGCCTTTATTATAATCTTGTAAAATAATAATGTCTGGTTTTTGTCCTTTTATATAATGTTCAAATTTTATTAAAATGTCTTTTTCTGTTTTTGAATTAATGAAATCACTCACTTCATTATCAACGCGCGTTATTTGATGATGCTGTGCCATAATTCTAATTTTCTCGGTTGTAGGGCGGGTTTTTATTTTAATAATGCCCTGCGTATTAATACCCTGCTCGTTTAAAATATCTAAAAGATTTTTACCAGAATCATCATCACCTATTACTGAAAATAAGGCAATATTTTTTGAAAATACTTTACAATTTAAAGCAACATTTGCCGCACCGCCAGCTCTGTTTTTTTTAGTGTTTAACAAAACAATAGGAATTGGAGCTTCTGGAGAAATTCGATGCGCATGCCCTACCCAATAAATATCCAACATAATATCACCAATAATGCCAATTTTTATGTTTTGCGCTTTAAGTAATTGCTTTTTTAAATTCATAAATTGATGGCAAAATTAATTATTTTTTAGCTTTTAAAGAAAATTTTAATCATTATTTTTAAAAAATATTAAATATTTAGCGTAATTTTGCAAAAAAAATATGTATAGGATAAAATTTTATTTATTTTTTTCAAGATTTTCTGGATTATTGATTTTATTTTTCACTTTTAATATAATTATTTTAAGTTGTAACACGGATAATCAACCAAGTGAGGATGCTATTAAAGTTGATTTAAATTTTAATAATAAAAATAAAGACAGTATCATTTTTGAAAAATATGCAATTGATACTTTTTGGGATGATTACGCATCTATATTATCTGGTAAAAAAACAATGAAATATTATGATAATATAATTTATTCTAAGCAATTTACCAATTACCAGCTTAGGTTAAAATCAGGTTGGTTAATGGTTTACGAACCATTAATTGATTCAATAAATACATGGAAATCAGTCTATTTTAAATCAAAATCATTTGAAAAGACAGTTTTTTATCCTTTTGGAGGTCCCGATTTTTTATATGTTCAAGCCTTATTTAACCCAGTTGTTTCCATTTTAGGAGGTCTGGAAAATATAGGCAGTGCCAGTTATGATAGCGCGATATCACCAGAAAAATTTGAGTATTTAAGTGGTAGTTTGTCTCATTTAATTTTAGCAGCTAACGAACGGGGTTTTTTTATTACACCTGTTATGGCACAAGCCTTTAAAGATAAAACGAACATTGGGGTACTACAAGTTGTATTATTTTATATGAAAAGCTTTAATTTCCATATTTCAAGTGTAAAATTTGGAAGTTTAGACCAATTAGGAAATTTTAATGTTTCTTTGAATGGGCAATATAATACACTTAAAATTGAATATTTAGATGGCGATAAAAACTCTAAAACATTTTATTACTTTCAATATGACTTACATGATCAAAATTTAAAAATAAATTCCGAGTTACTAACTTTTATTAAGCAAAATACACCTCTTGCAACATTTATTAAATCCTGTAGTTATTTATTACATAAGCCTTATTTTTCAATTGTTAGAAATTTTATTAAAAATGAAAGTTCGTATATACTTCAAGATGATTCTGGGATACCAATTTCAAACTTTGATTCAACAGCTTGGAATTTTAATTTTTATGGTAAATATGATAATACTATAAAATTATTTGATAAAAATTTTCAACCATTACTAAAGCAAAAATTTTATCATGCAAAGCCATTAAATTTTAAATTTGGTTATAATGTTGGTGAAAATGAGCCAAACTTGATTTATATTTATAAAAAATAAATTATTATTTAGAAAGTGCTAATCTAAAACCGTACACATCGGCTTTACTTTTAGGTTCATTATAAATTCTTGTAGATACCCTACAATCAGAAGCACTGGAATACCAACTTCCTCCTCTTAATATTTTATACGGACTATTTAATTCGTCTATTTGATGGTTTTTAACAGAAGAAGGATAATTTTTAAAATCATCTGAACACCAT
>JASGCT010000041.1:10848-21687 GCA_030053915.1 Alphaproteobacteria bacterium | reverse complement strand
TAGGTTTTTGTTTAATATTGAGAATAATTGGCTTCTTTGCAAAACTATAAAATTATATTTGAAATATTCATAAAAAATCAAAATTTTTGGGTTAACGATAATTTTTCTTAAATTTCAAAAAAAGTCCATTTTAAAAATTTTTGTGGTAAATTACAAAATTTTTATTATAGCTTTAAATATTTGGCTATTAAATGTTAAAACATTTTAATACAAAATTTTATTACAAAGCATTTTGCAATTTCAGAATTGGTCTCACAATCTTTATAGTTATGCCATTTAAATGAACAAAAAACTATTGTATCTCGAACTTTAAAAACACTCCTATTCTCAAAATTTGGTTTAAAATGGATACTTTCCAAACCGTTTTTCTAAGGCAATTTTTCTAAATTCAAAAATAGCATTCAATTCATTTTTTATTAAGAACCGATTAGCAAGCGCACCAATAAAGCCCCATGGTGGTTGATATGTAACAATATCTGTCATTAAAACACCAGATTTAATAGATTCAATTTTATGTTGGTGATGCCACATAGCATAAGGTCCTATTCGTTGTTCATCAACAAAATATTCCAATTCTTTCACATGCGTAATTTCGGTCATCCAGTTTAATTTTATACCAAATAATGGTGATACTTTGTACGTTATAATCATACCAGGATACATTTTTTCTACCAAAGCATTATTGGTAACTTGAAAACCTAAGTGCGGTGGCGTGATCTCCTTTAAATTTAAAGGCGAAGCAATAAAATTCCATATGTCTTCTACATTAATAGGAAGTTTTTGGTATGTTGTAAATTGATAAAAAGCCATCGTATCAAAATTTAATTTGTTAATAACAGCAAAGGTACACATTTAATGGATAACAATTCATAATAAATACAAGCACTTTAATAAAGTATGAATCGGTTACAAAATTTAAACAATGATATGTCGTAAAGATTATTGTTTCAGCAATTTCATAACAGATGTTTTACTACTGCCTTGAACCTTAATGATATAAACACCAGGGCTATATTGTGATACATCTAAGCGTATATTCCTGTCTAAGCCTACCAAATATTCTTTTGTTAAAACTATCGAACCTTGGGGCGACAATATACTCACGGTTACCTTATCATCATTGCCACCAACGTTTAATGTAGCGTTATCATGAGCAGGGTTGGGATACAATGTTAAATTATCGCTCACTAAAATAGTTTCTTCAAAACTACCTTGGCAGGTTTGGTCTGTATTTATTTTAATTTTATTAATGCCGATACGTAAAGGTAATTTTATTTTATTGTCATTTGTCTGCCATGTGTGTCCATTGAGCGTTATTGTGTAATGATTAGAACCCGTTATATCTAATTGAATTTCTTTGGTATTACCATTATAATTTGTAAAAGCATTTAATAATTGAGGTTGTTGTAATACAATCGAAAACGATCTTTTGGAGTTCATATAATTGGTATCCAAAACACTCAATTGATACATAGTATCCGCAAAGATATTCGTTAAAAGATAGCTTGTATCTTTGAACCAAACTATTTTTTGAATATTAGACACCGTATTTAATAAAACCAATTTATAGGTTAAGTTTGTATCGTTGGTTTTTATTAAAACCGAGCCTGAAGTACCATAACAAGTAGGATTGGTTGTTTGAACGCTTACTAAATTAATTGGAAATTTTCTTAAACTAAATACAACTCGGATATTGCTATCGCCTGTGATATTTAACATGGAATAGATGTAGGTTGTAAGTCCGTTTTTGGGTTTAACGAATGACACATTTTTACCATTAACAAAAATAGAATCGATTACAAATCCCAAATTGCTGGTTATTGTAAAATCTTGATTACTACCACTTAAAATGTCTTCTACAAAATCGGGACTAATAGCCCCCCCGGTATTAGACTGCGTGGTTACTTGATAAGTTTGTGGCACAAATATGGCATAAATATTAATGTCTTGTTCAATATTATTTAAATTATAATATCCAAGCGTATTTGATCCAGAAATATTTTGTACAACCTCACCATTAATTAATAAGTTACCAATTTTATAGCCCGTATTAGCTTGCAAGATAATTGTTCTTGAGCTACCAGCAGTGATTTCCTGGTCGTTTTGAGGTGAGATAATGCCATTAATTGAATTGGTTACGGTTAAAAGATAAACATCTTTTTTATATACGATTCTAAGACGATGATTGGTATTAATATTATCAAAAGTATAACTTGAAAGGCTATCAAAATTTTGGATGTCGTCGATAAGAACACTGTCAATGGTAAAGCCATTGTTGGGGGTGTAAAAATATCTAAAACTTCCACCCGCATTTACTATAACATCTCCAATTTGGTTACAAGCGCCACCAGCATTTTGAGAACTTGAAAGCGTAAATTGCTGACTTCTAAACACAACCCTTAATTTGGATGTATCTGCTTGAATATTATTAAAAGTATAGGTTGCCGAACCATCAGAATTTAAACCATAATAACCTGCACCATTATCTGGAAAATCTAAGCCACCTGTATTTGAATTTAAACTAAATACATTTACTAATATGCCATTTGCAAATACTGAATCAATTAAGTTATTATTATTTGGATAAAATGTGTAAGTATAAGAAGACCCTCTATTTACCTCAACAGAACCGCTTGGCGAAATGGTACCTAAACCATTTTGAAATGACATTAAGGTTAGGATATTTCTTTTTAAAACTAAGCGTAGATTTTGATTCGAACTAATATTGTTAAAAGCAACGCTATCGCCTGTTGCAGTGGTTAAAATGCCATTAACAAATAAACTATCAATGCTATAAGTTGAATCATAAAAAAACCGATACGTAAAGTTTTGGTTTGAATCAATTTGAAAATCACCTTGAATGTTTAGAATATTTGGAATATTACAAGAGCTTGTTAAAGTATAAACAGGGATTTCATCTGCAAAAGCGCCAATGGCGTTATTAGGAGCATATTTGCTAAAATAAGCCATGACATTAAGGTCTTGTTGAATATTTTGAATGCTAAGACTATTATTACTGATTGTTTGTTTGACACCATTCACATATACACTATCGATAAAATTATTATTTAAAGGCACAATATTTAAAACAAAACTACCACCTTTTGAAAGTACAATCCAACCATAAGGATTCACAAACCCATTGCCGATGCTTTGGGTTCTGATAATAAAATTACGGCGTTCAAAAGCCACTTCAATACTTGAATCACCCTGAATGTTTTTAAAAGTATAGGATTGCAACATTGTATTAGACACGGGGATATTTTGAGTTTTATTTAAAGTTATAGATTGAATACTATTTAAGCCATACGACCTTATATTATAAGTTTTATTGTCCCCCAAATTTGCAATACTGAATCCTTGAGGTGAGATAAATCCGCCAAAATTATTTTGATGATTCATGGTATTATATCCACTATAAATTAAAAACTTAGTTCTTTTAAATTGTACTTTTAAATTAGAATCCCCTTGAATATTCAAAAATGTATAGCTATTAAATGTATTATTTTGTAAGGGATTGTTTTCAAGAAAAGGCAATGCATAATACATACCGTTCACCCAAATTGAATCTATCGAATATCCATAAAAAGCATGAATGGCAACGGTTATTGAAGCACCTTTGGGAACAAAACGAATACCACTTGGGCTAAGCCACCCACCATAATTGTGGCTGACACTCAGTTGATTTGATGTTTTAACAAATCGGGCGGCAATTGTTGAATCACCTCGAATATTATTTAATTTTAAAACAGTAGTTACCTCGTCTTTTAAAATGGCTTCTGAAGCCAAATTTACGAGCCTATTTCCTATAAAAACACTTTCAATTTCATAGCCAAAATTGGGACGAATTACAATATAGGCTAATCCATTATAACGCACCATTTCGGTATTATATTGTCCAATAGCTCGGTCATTAATTGCAATACCTCCACCTGGATTAATAGCTTGAGCGGTTATTGAATATAATATAGGTTTAAAAACTGCTTTGATTCTAAGGTTAGATTGAATATTGTTAATATTTTTAGTAAAGTTTAAAACTTGAGCGCCCAAGATTTGAGTGGTATCATTAATAATAACTGAGTCGATTGTATAGCCTGAATAGGCTTGAACTTGAAGATTAACATTGGCGCCAGCCGACACAACATTTAAATTGGGATTGATGTTTATAATACCGCCACTATTATATTGTTTTGCAATTAAAAAAGCATTTCCTGTTGGGGTTACCGAGTTTGACGTTACAGGTTCCGAACTTCCAATACTATTTGTGGCAATAACATTAAACGTATAATTGATATTATTTTCTAAGCCTTTAACCACAATCGGCGAACTTCGTCCCTGAATTACAAAATTGCCAGGATTTGATACAACCGTAAAATAAAGTCCTTGAGAATACGCTTTTGAGCTATTAAAATCAAAGCGGATGCTTGCTTCGTTATTTCCAGCAATCGCAAATACATTCGAGACGGTTGGTGGTTTTACAATAGGTTTAAAAATAACTTTAATCTGGCTATCGCCTGTTACATCATTGAGCCTTAAATTATAAAATTTATCTTCTAAACTTAAATTGAACTGAGATTCATTTTGATTCTCGCTTGCTCTGTCGATCCATCTATTGTTAACAAGAAGGCTATCAATAATAAAATTTTCTTTTGCCACAATTGTGATATATACTTGACTTAAGTAAGGAATATACGAAGTGCTTACTAAAGATGTATCAAATGGTCTTCCGTTAATGGATGTTTGCCCACCTTTATTTATTTGAATTGATACCATTGGGATAATAGGGCTGGTAAAAACACCAATCCAACCATGTGCATTGATATCTCTAAAAACAAAAGAATCCATATTTGTATATCGCTTTCCATTAACTACAACACTATCCATTTTATAACCTTTTTCAACAAACCATTTCACGGTAAATGGCACAAAATAATTGGCATTGTTAATGCCCGGTGTAATAAATCCGCCACGACCAATAAAGGTTTGAATCGTAAATTGCTTCAATTTGGTTTTTATAGTAATTTGGATGGCAATTCTTATATTATATAATTTAATTTGATTATTGGGAAATACAGCTGGATTAACATAACGATCGTTGATAAAAACACTATCAATGCTGTAGCCCGTATTTGGAGAATATGTTACTACCAAGGTATCATTAAAACTTAATGAATCTGATTGCGTTATAGAACCATTGTTAATGAAAGTAGAAATAAATTGCTTCTGAATTCTGGGTTGAACAGGCTGGCTTAAACTAGAAGCAACTGATTGACCAATGGCATTGGAAGCCTTAATTTGAAAACGATACACGCTATCATTTATTAAATTTGATACAATAATAGGACTTGTAACAGAACTTGCAATTTGCCCACTTGGCATTGCGGTAACAGTATAAAATAAAATCGGCATGCCGCCATTATAAAGTGGTGCTTTAAAATAGACCACTGCCGATTGATTACCAGCCAACACCGCCGTTATTGTAGGACTATCAGGAACTTCATACACTGTTTTTTGACTATCTAATAGTATGGAACTATTGAGTTTATACAAAACAGGTAATTGATTCGAAGCATATAGATATTGATTTGAATTACCTATGGCTTGATTTGGAGTAGTATTGGTATAAGGTGCAAAACTATATTGTAAGGTATATAATAAAACGCCACTGCCTAAAAAACGAAATGGACTGGTAGCATACGAAGTTCTAAAAACGGCATTGTTATTAACGCCTACAAAACTTCCTATATTTTGTAAAGAAGGATTAAAATTATTAGCAAAGGTAATTTTATTTTGAGAATAACAATCTTTTGTAAGCCCATATTCAAAAGTTCCAACAAAACCACCTATTATTGGACTACTAATATTACCATTATAAAAAATGTTACCTCTGGCGTAAGAATTATATACCAAGACACGACGTCGTAATATACCAGCAAATCCACCCAAGGTATTAGATCCAGTTACATTAACTAAAGTATAACTATTGGTAATTAAGCTGTTAATAACCGAACCAACCACTCCGCCTACTGTGCCATTACCTTTAACAATACCGGTTGTTGAAACATTATTGATTAACAATCCTATAGTGTTACTGAATCCAACAATCCCGCCAACAATTGTATTGCCCGTAATGTCAATATTTCTGAGATTCAAGTTAACAATATAGGCACCATCAACATAACCAAACATACCTACATTATTGGTTGTTGGCAGATTGATTTTTAACTTATTGATACTATAACCGTTTCCATTAAATAACCCTTTAAATGGATTACTAGCAGTGCCAATTGGTGTAAAACTTGTAGCTGGTATTGTATTGTATTTGGTATAAAGTAAGGGGTTGCTAAAATGAGATACACTATCATAAGAAAGATTGCGCATTAAAATATAACCACCACTATTGGGATATTGAGGGTTCGTGCCAATGCTATCTAATACATCTAAATAATAAATTTTTATGGCTGGTAAAATTAAAATATTTATAACTTTTTGTAAATTACCTGTACTCGATTTTAACCCAATAATTACTTGATATTGCCCTGGTTTTAAATTGATACCCCAACCAAGTACCCCGGTATTGGTATCTAAAATAATTTGAGAATTTGTTGATTGAAGTATTTGGTATCCAAACAAAATGCCCGTACCTAAATTTATATTAGGATAAAAAAGGCGGCTAAGCCCTTCATAAGCCCGCAGTGTATCGCTATTTCCATAATTTAAATTTTTGGGAGCGGTAATAACCTCTTGGCTATCCATCAGTATTTTGGTGCCAAATTTATATAAAATTGGAAAATTATTTAACCTAAACAAATAATGAGTATCTTTACCAATGGCTTCGGGGTTTGTGTTGAGTGTATAGGTTGGTATTGAATGTATTAATTTTACTGGGTCGGCTTCTAAATCAAAGCCATTAAAAGGTTTATTGTCAACACCATAACAGTTCATAAAATTAACATCCCCATCTGCTTGTGCCGCAGATCCAATAAAACTTCCCCCAGAACTTATTAAAGATATTATGGCATCGCGATTTGTAACGATGACACGAGTATAACAATTGATATAATTTGATGCACCTAAAGACCTTCCAACAAAGCCACCAGCTCCAGAATAAAAGCCACTTTGTGAAAATGACAAGGTACCTCTGGCATAACAATTTACGATATTGATACCGCGTCCAAAATCTGCACCAATAAAGCCTCCAGCACCAGTTCCGCCAAAAACATCTACGATGGCAAAGCTATTTGAAATAAAGCCCGTATCGGTTTGGCTTATCAAACCACCCACACCAAAACCCGAAGCCGAAGATTCTATAGTACCCTGAACAAAACAATTATCAATTCTAATATAGTCATTTGCAAGCGCAACCAAACCAGCTACACCACCAGCTCCTTTTATAGCCACTTGAGATAATCCCAAATTAACAATGATTGCATTTTGAGTATTTGCAAATAACGCTGCGAAACCCCCTGAATTTATATAAAGTCCTTTAATAGTATATCCGTTGCCATCAAATTTACCGCTAAAAAACTGATTTGCACCACTTGCAATTGGCACAAAACCCACCCCTTTTAATTTACTCGAATCTACCAAGCCAGTACTATAATGGTTGGGATTTTTAACATCTAAGTTGCGCATTAACACATAACTTGCAGACAAAGGATAGTTTATTAACCTTCCAATGCTATCTAATTGGTCGATATAATTAATTTGAATTGGGGTTTCATAATAGTCCAAAACAATATTTGCTACGGTAGAGCCAATACTATTATAGGCTTTTACTTGAAAATTATATCTACCTTGCGTAAAACTATCCACAACCGTCAGAATACCAGTATTGGTATCAATTTTAATTCTATTATTTAAATTTTCTAATAAACTAAATTTAACTGGGGAATAATAAGTTTGTAAAGCAGGTCTAATTGTTCTAACTGTGCCTTTAAAATAACCAATGGTATTATTTTCATACCTCAAGCTATCAGGCGCTGAAAATTGAAAGAAAGCATAGCTTTGATACCCCCCAGCGGCTATTTGATACACTTTTCTAAGAAATGGTGGAATATTTGATACAGCTGATTGGATATTTTCGCCCCACACATAAATGGTACTATCTTTTGTAAGTGCTATGGCATGTCCAATGCCAGCTTTAATTTGAGTTATTTTTAGCGTTATGGGTGGTTTGTTAGTGAAGATTATAGGATTCCTGCCCCAAATAAGCAAGGTACTATCTTCTTTTACTGCTATAACAAAACTAGCCCCAGCCGCAATTTGTGTAATACTGTCTAAAATCAAGGGGGTATTAGCTAAACTACCAAATTGAGTTGCCGTATGATTTTGCTTTAGAATGATAGAATATGTACTTCCAGCCTCAATTTGAACCACATCTGAAATGGTATCGGGTATAGTAGATTGTCCAAAATCATTTTTACCCCAAGCCACAACCGTTCTATTAGATTTTAAAGCCACACTATGAAAATCACCTGCTGAAATATCTATCACTTGGTTTAAATTACTTGGAATCGTGGTTTGACCAAAATTTATAGAAGGTTGATTCAATTTGTTTGTTGCACCCCAACTTACTACAGTGCCATCAACTAATAAAGCCATGCCGTGATATGTACCTGCCACAATTTTAACAACTTTGGTTAAGCCCTGAGGGAATTTAATTTGACCAAATGAACTATCGCCCCACCCACGAATTGTACCGTCGGATAACAAAGCAAGACTATACGTTATATTGGTTGCTATTTGAACAACATCTCGACGGTTTTGAAGCGCAATGCCTTGCCCCGCGATATTAAATCCTAAAGGTGCTATATTACTATTTCCATAATCTACGGAATGTATTCTTATAACCCAAGCCTCGGTTGTGTCACCAGCGTTAACTCCTTTTAAAGCATACAACCCATCTTGAATATTATTAGGAAGTATAAAATTATAAAAACTATCATGAGTTCCATTTATAGGAATGACCGATGTAGATTCCAAAAAATAGAGAATGTCATCATTATTAACATGTTTTAATTCTAAACCCCCAAGATTAGCCGAACGTAAGGTTAGCGTATCTTTTGATTTAAAAATAGATTTGTTGATGTCTTGAATTAAAATATCTTGGGCTTGTACCGAGTGGGCTACTACAACACACATCAACAATAGCATACAACTTTTAGCAATTATATTAAGTTGTTTTCTTATTAGCATAAGAGAATCATAATTTATCATAATGATATTATATTTTAGTTTTAGAATTAATTTTATACAAAGTTAGTGATTTTTTTAACAATTTTTGTTAAAATTTAAACTTTTCGATATTTTAATAAGCCGCTTAGGCTCGTTAGTTTTTTTAAAATGTCAAAAACTATCGAAAACAACGTGTTAAAATTGGGTAAAAATAATATATTACTTGATATAATTGAATTTTTATTGTTTTCTATTAAATGGTCAGAATATTTGACGTTAATTATTTGTTAATTTTATAGATTTTTCATAATAAAAAAGGTATCATTACTAAAATGCTAATCAGTAGCCACTAATAACTAATAAGATTACCTTCTACTTCTACAAAGTCGTTTTTAAGATACAAGACCCCCACGCCTTTGGTTTTGGCTAAGGCAATAACCTCATCGTCGTAAGATAACGCTGCTATAAATAAATAGGTATTGGTTCGCTGCATACTACCGCCATATTTTTTAAACATTGGATGGCTATGGTTTAAAAATTTTTCTAAATCTTCGGGTCTAAAACGATGCTTCGTTTCTAACAACCCAACACTATTTTTATTGACTAATACCATATCTATTTCGGCAGCCGTTGCCCCAGATTCATTAAAAAGTTTAACATGAGAGTTTACAAAATCAAAGTGTATATTATGAAGCTTGGGGTTATTTTCGATACTATTACAGAACATTGTTTCGACACCTTTTCCCACATTAAAACCCAATCTATCCATGGTAGATTTAAGTTGTCGATCTGCTTTTTCAGATTCTTTTTTAAGGGTTAGTAATTCTTCTTTGCCTCTTTTTTCAAGGGCTTCGGTTTCTTTTTTAAGGGCTAGTAATTCTTCTTTGCCTCTTTTTTCAAGGGCTTCGGTTTCTTTTTTAAGAGCTAGTAATTCTTCTTTGCCTTTATTTTCAAGTGCCAGTAATTCTTCTTTGCCTCTTTTTTCGACGGCTTCGGTTTCTTTACGAATCAATTCGGCTTCTTTACGAATGGCATCTATTTCGGCTAATCTTTGAATATGAGCTTCGTTACCTTGTTTTTTAATGGCTTCAGTTTCGGCACGCATCCGAACGATTTCTTCTAACAACTCCGGCAGTTTTAAATTATCAAAATTTTTCATGCTATTTTAATTTTTGCAAAGGTAAACACTAAAATTTTAAAAAAAAATAGATTTTTTAAAAAAAGTGTCTAAATAAGTACTAATACTATGAAAATTAAGTATTTATACTTAAAAAAAATACGTATTTATACGCTTAATTGTTAAAAAATTGAATAGTTATGGATAGTGAACAATCATTATTGTCTATATGAGTCCAACGGTATCAAGAGAAGCACTTATTGTAGCGGTTTCATTATCAATAATTATAGTTTCAAACAAACCATTGTTATAACCATCCAAGTAGTCAGCAAATATTACTATTTAAACGATTTTATGTATTAAATTATCCCATATTTTGCAGTTTGACTATGTTTTTTACTCAAATAGGGCTGTAAATTAGCCTGATAATGGCGAAGTAACTTGATTTTTCATATATGAAAACAGTATCGTTATTAAAACGCGAATCATCAGCCACTAATAACTAATAAGATTACCTTCTACTTCTACAAAGTCGTTTTTAAGAT
>JASGCT010000041.1:0-10748 GCA_030053915.1 Alphaproteobacteria bacterium | reverse complement strand
ACAATCATTATTGTCTATATGAGTCCAACGGTATCAAGAGAAGCACTTATTGTAGAGGTTTCATTATCAATAATTGTAGTTTCAAACAAGCCTAAAGCCTTTTTTTACAAGAAAAATAATTCAATCATTGTATTTTTTGAAAAAAATCTGTATCTTTGTTAAAAATTAATGTATGGCAACACAAGAGGCTTATATTGTTGGCGGTTTTAGAACTGCCGTTACAAAAAGCAAAAAAGGGGGATTTAGATTTATGCGTTCCGATGAACTTTCAGTTCAACTTTTAAAGAAAATTTTAGCCGAGTTCCCACAATTAGACCCCAAAGAAATAGACGATTTAATTGTAGGTACCGCTGTGCCTGAAGCAGAGCAAGGAATGCAATATGCCCGTTTTATTGCCTCAGCAGCCTTAGGTGTTCAAGTACCAGGTATTACTATTAATCGCTATTGTGCCAGTGGCGCCGAAAGTATTGCTATTGCAACCTCTAAAATAAGATCTGGGATGGCCGATTGCATTATAGCCGGTGGTGCAGAATCGATGAGCTTAATTCCTATTTCTGGTTGGAAACCTTCACCTGCACATTCTATATTTGAACAAGATCCGTCTATTTATTTTATGAATATGGGCTTAACTGCGGAAAATGTAGCCAAAAAATTTAACGTTTCGCGTGCCGAACAAGATGAGTTTGCTTTAAAATCGCACCTCAAAGCCGCCGAGGCTATTCAAAAAGGTTATTTTAAATCTGGTATTATGCCAATAACTGTTAAAAAAACCTTTGTTGATGATCACGAAAATTTAAAAACCCAAGATGCTATTGTTGATACCGATGAAGGCGTTCGGGCTGATTCAACGCTTGATGCCTTAGCTAAACTAAAACCTGTTTTTGCTTTAAATGGTACTGTTACTGCTGGAAATTCGTCTCAAACCAGCGATGGTGCGGCTTTTGTAATTGTGATGAGCGAAAAAATGATCACCCGCCTCAACTTAAAACCCATTGCCAGACTGATAGATAGCTTATGCGTTGGAGTACCTGCACCAATTATGGGCATAGGACCAGTTGACGCTATCTCAAAAATACTAACACGTAATAATATGAACCGGGCTGACATCGATTTAATTGAACTTAACGAAGCCTTTGCCTCACAATCTGTTGCTGTAATTAAAGAAGCTCAATTAGACCCTGACAAGGTGAATATAAATGGCGGCGCCATAGCACTTGGACATCCTTTAGGTTGCACCGGTGCAAAATTAACCATTCAATTAATTCACGACCTGAAACGCCTCAATAAAAAATTTGGTATTGTAACCGCTTGTGTTGGCGGCGGACAAGGTATCGCCAGTTTATATGAAAAAATAGCATAATTTATGAAAGGTATTATTTTAGCTGGTGGTTCGGGTACTCGATTGTATCCAATAACAAAAGGTATTAGTAAACAACTTATCCCTATTTACGACAAACCCATGATTTATTATCCGCTTTCAATGCTTATGTTAGCTGGTATCAAAGATATTTTAATTATTACCACCCCTGAAGACCAACCGCAGTTTCAGAAACTATTGGGTGATGGCAAACCCCTTGGTTGTAATTTTGAATATGCCAAACAGGAAGTTCCCAATGGCTTAGCCCAAGCCTTTGTTATTGGTAAAAATTTTATTGGCAATAACAAATGTGCATTGGTTTTAGGTGATAATATTTTTTATGGAACAGGGTTAAGCAAATTATTACAATCGTTTAATAATGTAGAGGGAGGTGCTATTTTTGCTTACGAAGTAAAAAATCCATCTGAATATGGTGTTGTTGAGTTCGATCAAAATTTTAAGGTTGTCTCTATCGAAGAAAAACCAATGCACCCAAAATCGAATTATGCCGTGCCAGGCATGTATTTTTACGACAATGATGTTGTAAAAATTGCTCAAAGTATTAAACCTTCAGCCCGTGGCGAATATGAAATAACAGATATTAATAAAGTGTATCTTGAACAGGGTAAATTACACGTAGGGGTACTTAATCGTGGTACAGCTTGGTTAGATACCGGCACCTTTGAATCGTATAACGATGCATGCGAATTTGTTCGTGTGATAGAAAAAAGGCAAAATCGCAAAATTGGTTGTATCGAAGAAATTGCTTTTAGAATGAATTTTATTAATCGAGAACAATTAATGGTCTTAGCTAAAATTTATGCTAAAAGCGGTTACGGGCAATACTTAGAAAGTTTAATTTAAGATAGTTATTAAAAGGTTATCTTAAAAATTCTTACGTCTTTTTATGAATCCAATTTTAGAATTTATAGCTTAATACGACATCTCTAAAACAAAACTTTCTAAGAATAATTTTAAATTTTAGGGTTTTTAATAGATTTTTTTAAAAATATGAAATTTTTTACTTAATTTTGCAAGTAAGTACTCTATATGGCATATACATTAACTAATAGAAAACAATTTGTTGAACGCAAGCCGATGTCTTGGGTAGAAAAACTTTATTTAGTAAATATTTTAAAAGGGATGTTTATTACTTTTAAACACCTTTTTAAACGAAAGCCTACAATCCAATACCCCGAAAAAACCAGAACCTTTAGCCCTGTTTTTCGTGGATTACATGTCTTGAACCGCGACGAGGACGGTCGCGAAAATTGTACTGCCTGTGGTTTATGTGCCGTTGCTTGCCCAGCCGAAGCTATTACGATGGAGGCAGCAGAACGTGTAAAAGGCGAAGAATATCTTTATCGCGAAGAAAAATTTGCGGCTAAATACGAAATTAATATGTTACGGTGCATTTTTTGTGGCTTATGCGAAGAAGCCTGTCCTAAAGATGCTATTTATCTCAGCGAAACCGTTACCCCAGCAAACTATAACCGTAAAACCTTTATCTACAAAAAAGATGACCTGCTTATTCCACATCCCGTTCACGATGCCGAAAATTATCAAAAAGCCCTTGGGCAGCGTTCTCATTCCTTAAAAACAAAAGTACATTCATAATGACACCTCAAGCAATTTTGTTTTGTATTTTAGCCATTATAGCCATTGTAGCGGCAATTATGGTAATAATTCAAAAAAATCCTATAAAATCTATTTTATGGCTTTTGGTGGTATTTTTTGCTTTGTCCGCAATTTATTTTAGCCTCAATGCCCAATTCTTAGCCATCATTAATTTAATCGTATATGCTGGCGCGATCATGGTTCTGTTTTTATTTGTATTAATGCTTATTAATTTTAAATCTTTAGAAACTATTCAAAAAAAATATCGTTTTGTGTTTTATGCTGTAGTTATTGTGTGTGGTGTATTAACCCTTTTAATGTTGCTGATAAACCAAACCCAATCCCTTCAAAAAGTTTCCATTTTGAACGATTCTAACAACGTTGGTTTAATAGAAAATTTAGGTAAAACCCTATATTTAGATTATGGCGTACCGTTCGAATTAACCAGCATCTTGTTTTTAACAGCCATCATTGGTGCTGTTCTACTTAGTAAAATTAAAAAAATAGAAATTTAATGGAAATACAATACTATATTTATTTAAGTTTAATATTGTTTTTTATTGGTGTATTAGGCGTTATTATACGCCGTAATTTACTTATCATTTTTATGTGTATCGAACTTATGTTGAATGCCGTTATTCTTCTTTTGATAAGTTTTTCTAAAATGCACGCTGACGGGGGTTCTAAATTACAATTGGTAGATGCCTCAAAAGCGGCTTCTGATGGGCAAGTTTTTGTTTTTTTTATTATGGTTGTTGCAGCTGCTGAAGTGGCTATTGGCTTAGCCATTATTATTATGATGTATAAAAATCTCCATAATATTTCATCACAATTTTTAAATCGTTTAAAAAACTAATAGATTATAATTTATGATTAAGTTTTTAACCCTCGCTATTGTTTTATTACCATTATTGGGCTTTATTATTTTGGGGTTAGGGAGACAAAAATTAACGCAATTTCAAACCAAATTTATTGGTTGCCATACTATTTTCGTTGCATTTATCATAACCTTATACTTATTTTTTGGTTACGATTTTAATCAAGCCGCCGTCATTAATTATTTTCCAATTATTTATCTTCCTAAGTTTATCTCTTTAGATTTTTCATTACAAATAGACCATTTAAGCTTGTCCTTTATGCTTATTATTACAGGCATTGGTTATTTAATACACCTATTTTCATCATCTTATATGACCGAAGAAGCTAATAAAAATTATAGTAAATATTTTTCGTTTTTAAACTTATTTGTGTTTTTTATGCTTTTGTTAGTGATGGGTTCTAATTTGCTCATCTTGTTTATAGGCTGGGAGGGCGTGGGATTATGCTCGTATTTTTTGATAGGATTTTGGTTTACCAATTCAAAATATATGCAAGCCGCCAAAAAAGCCTTTGTTATGAACCGAATTGGTGATGCCGCTTTTTTATTAGCTCTATTTTTAATTATTACTAAATTTCAATCTTTAGAATTTAATATCATTTTATTTGAACCATTTTTAAATTTCAACCTCGAGTCAAATATTATTGTGTTAATTGCGTTATTATTATTTATTGGAGCTACTGGAAAAAGTGCTCAAATTCCATTATTTACATGGCTTCCCGATGCAATGGCTGGTCCTACACCTGTTTCTGCTTTAATTCATGCCGCAACCATGGTTACGGCAGGCATTTATTTAATAGTTCGAATGCACATCTATTTCGATTTAGCGCCCTTGGTTCAACACATCATTTTAATTATAGGTTTGGCCACTATGTTGGTTGCCGCAACCATTGCCTTAAAACAAAATGATATTAAGAAAATATTAGCCTATTCCACTGTGAGTCAGTTAGGATATATGTTTATAGCACTTGGTATTGGTTTATATAGTACAGCGTTTTTTCATGTGCTCACCCATGCTTTTTTTAAAGCCTTATTATTTTTAGGTGCTGGGTCGGTTATTATGGCAATGCACCACGAACAAGATATTTTTAAAATGGGTGGATTAGCTAAAAAATTACCCATTACACACCTCACATTTTTAATTGGTTGTTTAGCAATTGCAGGTATTCCGCCTTTTAGCGGGTTCTTTTCTAAAGACGAAATTTTAGCCGGCTTGTATCAAAAAAATAAACTATTATGGGTTATCGGCGTTGGCGGGGCGCTTCTTACGGCAATTTATATGTTTAGAATGTATTTTTTAGTGTTTAAATCGTCTTATAAAAATCATCATGTAGCCATAGAAGATGTTAAAGAGAGTCCTTTTCCTATGAAAATTACACTTATCGTTTTAGCCATAGGAAGTGCCTTGATAGGATTTATTGGTTTACCACCCATAATAAGCCATACACACCTCCTTAATAATTATTTAAGTACTGTAATTAAAATACCAGCGGTTGAACATTTAAGTACCTCCACCGATTTAATGCTTATCGTAGCTTCTTTAATAATTGTTATTTTTGGAATTTTAATAGCCCGTTATGTTTCTAAAATAAAAGAAATACCCAGTACTTTTGTTGGTAAATTTTTAGCGCAAAAATATTATTGGGATGAAGTTTATGATTCTATATTTGTAAAACCTTATCAAAGCATAGCACATGTATTCAGTCATCGTTTTGAAACCAAAATCATTGATGGTTTTGTAAATGGTCTGGCAAAATTTTTCATGAATTTATCAAGAAGTTTTCGTTTAGCACAAAGCGGAAATATTGCCAATTATTTGCTTATATTTGTTTTTGCTATCTATGTATTTTTTATTATTTGGTTTAACGATGCTAAAATTTATCAATTTGTTATAAATTTATTTAATTAAACTATGCTTTTATTTTTCATACTTTTATTTCCTTTGATTGTTGGCATCAAACTTCTTTGTGTTCCTAAATATCAAACCTTGGTTAAAAAGCCAAGTTTCAGTTTTTTAGAACCTTTTTTTAATATTAAATTTTTAAAAACGTCATTACATAGTGTGTTTATATTGGCGCTTGTTTTAATTATCTTAAGTTATTTTATTCCTCAAAAGTATTCCGTAATAAACGTGCAGTGGCTTCCTACCCTTGGCAGTTCTTTTCATTTAGAATTAACGGGTTTGGCAAGATTTTTAACACTTTTGTCGCTTATAGTAATGTACTGGATTTTTTGTATGACCCAAAACAATACCCAAACGATGAACGATTTTGGCATATATTGGGGTTTGATGCTTTTATCTTTAGCAGCCTTAATAGGTGTTTTTGCCGCTAAAGACGCTTTATTATTTTATTTTTGTTGGGAATTGGTGTTAGTGCCTGTGTATTTTTTAGCGTCATTATATGGTCATGCCGACCGTAAGCTCTTTATAACCTCTAAATTATTTATTTACACTTTTGTAGGGTCGATATTAATGTTAATTGGCATTATTCTTGTGGCTTCTAGCGGCGGCAAACTTGATTTTAGTTATGCTGCTTTTATCAATAATAATTTATCATTAAAGCAAGAGTCTGTTGCTTTTTGGCTCATCTTTATTGCTTTTGCAATTAAGATACCTATTTTCCCATTACATAGTTGGCAGCCCGATGCATATAGTCAAGCCCCTATAAGTTTGGTTATGTATTTAAGTGCTTTGGTAGCTAAAATGGGTTTATTTGGAATTTTTGTATGGTTAAAACCATTTTTTATAACTGCTTACGATAAAAATAGCACGCTTATTATTTATTTGGCTTTAATTGGTTCTTTATATGCTGGATTCATAACTTTAAAGCAAACTACTATTAGGCGTTGGGTAGCCTATTGTTCTATTGCCCATTTGGGCATTATGGCGGCAGCGGCTTTTGCTTATAACGATTACGCACAAATTGGTTTGGTAATCCAAATGTTTAATCATGGGATTAATATTTTGGGATTATGGTTACTGGCTTATATTTTTGAAAATTATTTTAAAACAACCCAAATAAAAGATATTGGTGGTTTAGCAACAAAATATCCTGTGTTAAGTATTTTAATTTTTATCACGTTATTGGCAAATTTAGCATTACCATTAACCAATGCTTTTAATGGTGAGTTTTTAATGCTGGTAGGTATTTTTAGAAACCAATTTTGGATGGGTGTTATTGGGGTGTTGTCGGTAATTGTAACAGCTATATATACTTTAACTTTAGGGTCTAAAGTTGTTTTTGGCGAGGCAACTGTGAAGGTTATAGAGCATGATAAAAAACTTTGTTGTGGTTATATTTGGGGCTATATTTTTATAGCTATTTTTATATTTTTGGCTGGAATTTATCCAATATATACTAAATGGAATCTGTTTTAAGGGCAAGCTGTGTTATAAAATAGTGCTTTTGAAAATTTTAGTGCCACTTTTTATCAATGCGCTAAATAATTGAATTAATTAATAAATTTGATTCCTAATATTTTGTTTGTTGATACTTATGAAAAACACAGCCTGCCTTGTCTCTACTTTTTTTTACTTAATTTTCAAAATTTTTCGTAACTTTGCATTACTATGTTAAAAACTATTAATTTTTCAAATCTTCCTAACAAAACACCAACCTATTTAAATGTTAAAGGGTTAGATTTAGTAGTGATAAAATACGACAACAATCTAAGTGTTTTATATGGGCGTTGTTTGCACCGCGGCGCTTTAATGAGCGATGGCTATATTGAAGGTAATAATTTAATTTGTGGCTTACATGGCTGGGATTATAGAATTGATACGGGCGTTTCGGAATATAATAATCAAGAGGCTTTATATAAATTTAAAGCTGAAATAAAAGACGATTTTATATGGCTTGATGAAGACGAGATAACAGCTTATTTAGAAAAACACCCCCAAATTTTTAAGTCAGACCAATATTTAGGACTCTATGCCGATACACATCCCGAAGCCACTGAACCCTATACCCTATATATAAAAGAACTTGCACAGCACGGGTTAAAAAATTATGGTAAACATGGACCTGCCGCATCGATGGGTGTTGACCGAAATACCTTGCCTAAATGGGATGATATTCAGTTTTTACCTGCTCAAATTGCATCGAAACCTTTATTTGATGAAGACGACGTTTCTACAAAAGTTATTATTGGTAAAAACGCTTTAAAACCTCTACAATTAGATATTCCAATCATTGTTTCAGACATGAGTTTTGGTGCTTTATCTAAAGAGGCTAAAATTGCTTTAGCCCAAGGTGCTCAATTAGCTGGCACTGGTATTTGTAGCGGCGAAGGTGGTATCCTTCCAGAAGAACAACAAGCCAATTCACGTTATTTTTATGAACTTGCATCGGCTAAATTTGGATTTTCGTGGGATAAAGTTAAATTGGCACAGGCGTTTCATATCAAAGGCGGACAAGGTGCTAAAACTGGCACCGGTGGTCATCTTCCTGGTAATAAGGTTTCTGCCGAAATTGCTCAAGTTCGAGGTTTAAATATACATCAAGATGCCATCTCACCGGCTAGTTTTAGGGATTTAAAAACCGTATCAGATTTTCAAAATGTTGTTACTGAGGCGAGGCGGGTATCTGGCGGTATTCCGATTGGATTTAAACTTGCCGCAAGTCATATAGAAGCCGATATTGATTTTGCTTTAGAAGTGGGCGTTGATTATATTATTTTAGACGGACGAGGCGGGGGTACCGGCGCAGCACCCACTATTCTTAGAAATAATATTAATGTCCCTACTATTCCAGCCTTAGCCAGAGCTCGAAAACACTTGGATTACCATAAAGCGCAGCATGTATCTTTAATTATTACTGGAGGTCTTAGAATTGCTGAAGATTTTGCGAAAGCCTTCATGATGGGTGCAGATGCTGTAGCAATATCTAATTCTGCATTGCAAGCCATTGGTTGCCTTGGCATGCGGGCCTGCCAATCGAACAATTGTCCAGTTGGCATAGCTACTCAAAAAGAAAATTTACGCCAACGCCTCATCATTGACGCCTCCGCCACTCAATTGTATAATTTTTTAATTGCGACCACTCAACTTATTAAAGTGATAGCACGCGCTTGTGGCCATGATGATATCGCTAAATTTAATCGCAACGATTTATCAACTTATAATTACGATATTCACAAACTCACGGGTATAAAATATGCCGGTGTCTCTTTCTCATAAAATTTAAATATGGAAAAAAAATTGCATTGGCATAAAGTGTTAGATAATAAAAATCAACTGCTAGAAGGTAGGGTTATGACAGTTACCGCTGGAAATAAAGATTTTTGTCTCACACATTATCAAGGAAAATTTACTGCTTTAGATAATAAATGTCCGCACCAAGGTGGTCCAATGGGCGAAGGCTCTATTGAAAACGGGCTTTTACGCTGCCCTTGGCATGGTTGGGATTTTTGTCCTCACGGTGGCAGTGTTGGTAATTTTGATGATGGGTTAAAAACATTTCCTCTTAAAATGGAAGAGGACGCTATTTTTATTGGTGTAGAACCGATTGCTGAATCACCAGTACCCACCCTATCTGATATTATGGTGGAAACCTTTGTAAATTGGGGCGTTACCGCATATTTTGGTATGGTTGGGCATTCTAATTTAGGCTTAGCAGATGCTATTAGAATTCAAGAGTCTAAAGGACATTTAACTTATATTGGTATTCGGCACGAAGGCGCTGCTGCTTTTGCTGCCTCGGCTTATGGAAAACTTACAGGAAAACCAGCCGCTTGTTTAGCCATTGCAGGTCCCGGAAGTACCAATATGTTTACAGGTTTGTGGGATGCTAAAGTGGATCGTACTCCTATTTTAGCCTTAACTGGCCAAGTAGCTACCCAAGTTGTTGGTACAGGAAATTTTCAAGAAGTAGATTTAGTAAGGGCTTTTCAGACAGTTGCAGCATTTAATCACCGTGTTGAAACCCAAAGTAAACATGCCGAATTAGCTGGTTTGGCGGTTAAACATGCTATTTTAAACAAAGACGTTTCGCACTTAACGTTTCCCGACCAAGTACAAAATATTCCAGCAGGAGGCTTAAAAGCCGAATCGCCTCAAGGGCGCATGATTTCTCTAAGTATTGCACCACCTGAAGAGTCGTTAGAAAATGCGTTACAAAAAATTTATAACGCAAAACGACCTGTTATCATTGTTGGGCATGGTGCTAAATTTTCAATGGAAGCCATTATTAGTTTTGCCGAAAAAATACATTGTCCGATTATGACAACTTTTAAAGCTAAAGGCTTGATTTCGGACTATCATCCTTTAGGTTGTGGTGTGCTTGGACGAAGTGGTACACCCATTGCCTCTTATTTTATGAACGAATCGGATTTACTTATTGTTATTGGCGCGTCGTTTTCTAATCATACTGGAATTACGCCTAAAAAACCGATTATTCAAATAGATAGTGACCCGCTTGCGATAGCCAAGTTTCATAAAATTGACGTTGGTGTTTTAGGTGATATTGCCAGAACTATGACTTTAATTAAAAATTCAAATTTAAATTTAGAAAATCAAAAAGTTGATCAAACTGAGGAGGTAAAAGTCCGTTGGTCTATTTGGCGTGCTGAAAAACAAAAAAGACTTTTAGAAGACCGAGGTCGGGGTTTAAGTTCAATAGCTGTTTTTGACGCTTTAACAAAATTAACACCCCCTAATGCTGTTATGTGCGTTGATGTTGGTAATAATGCCTATTCGTTTGGAAGGTATTTTGAATGTCAAAACCAATCTTTTTTAATGTCGGGATACTTGGGTTCCATTGGTTTTGCTTTGCCAGCTACTCTTGGGGCTTGGGCAGCTGTTAAAGATACGCAACCCATTATTGCCGTTTGTGGCGATGGTGGTATATGCCAATATTTAGCTGAATTTACGACCTTAGTTAAATATAAAATTCCTGC
>JASGCT010000111.1 GCA_030053915.1 Alphaproteobacteria bacterium | reverse complement strand
ACGGTACCTATAAATATGAATGTAAATTATGCGCCATCAAAGTCAAAAAATAATTAATTATCCTTAACTTTGCTATTGTATAATTTATTTTTATGAAACCAAAACTTTTTTGTAGTACTCATGAACGCATTAGTTTTGAGTTCATTAACAATACTATAATAGTCTCAAAAAATTATTTTAATTCGTAAAAACCTTGGAAAATATCTATTCTTGGTTATGGTTATTTGTTAGTGTTTCAGGACACATCATCTGCTAAATTGGAAAAGCGTATTATTAGGTTGAATGGTAGTTACAAAATGTTTTATAAAAAATTTGTTTATGTCAAAATAATTTGTATCTTTGACAAAAAATAGTTTATGTTAGGTATTAAAAACAAATTAAACCTCATGTTAAAAACCGCCCATTTTAGAATTGCGGGGAGGAGGCTTTTTTTTGGGGGGTATGATTACGTTCTTGCTGTTTTATGAAGAGAGTTGTAATAAGGATTTTATGACATCTAAAGTAACAGAATCCTCAATAATAAGTCCAGAGTTTCAAAATTCTAATTCTGGCTTTGAAATAACTGTTGATCAAGTAGTGTTGGGAAAGAAACTTGAGAATCCTTTTAAATTAGAAACTATGAAAAAAGCCTTAAATAATTTAAAAGGTAATTCTAAGTATCAAACTTATGCTGAACACTATCCATCAATTACTAAAACGCATCGATATATTAAATTTAATCCACAAACCGAAGACGAAGCCAATATTATGTATAAGTGGGATACCCTACATTTATTAAGCACAACGCCATTCGATTATGAAATTTTAAAAGCCGGTCAAAGCTATCGAGAACCTAATTTAAAAGATGGTCAGCCAAGCCCTATGTATGCCAATGTTCCTATAGATATTTCATTACCTCAACACGTGAAGTATGAAGTTTTAGATGATATATATGTACCAAGTATATTAGCCCCTGATGTCAATGTTAAAAACTCAAAACAGCGCTTTGATAATGACGCTAATACAGCTTATAATGATTTATGTGACGAAATTTTATTGATGGAAGCTTATAAATTAACCAATGTAATTGATAAAAGTTTTAATCAGGAAAATTATCTAGACGAGCTTATTTTTGAGAATTCAAAGAACCAAAAAGAAAACATTATTGTTAATCCTGGTACGCAACCAGATGAAACCATAAATATTAGTGGCAGGATATTTTATGATGTAAATTTTTATTTTCCAATACATGGTCTTCGAGTAACCATTAAAGCGCGTTTTCTTGGTTTGGTTCATCAAGTTAATTATGATAGCCGACAATCTCGAATTGTTCCTTATGTAGAGAACCATTCTACCAACACCAATACATTAGGAGAATTTAATTTAAATGTTACTAAAAGAATTTTAAACCACATGGCAATGCTTTCGTTCGCATTAAATATATCTGGTCAAGGACCTGAAAACGCATTTAGAATTACTAATAATAACAATGATCTTATTAGTATTATCAGTCCAAAATTAACAAGTAATTTAGCCTATTACGATACCAATGTCTTAAAAACAGTCTCTAATATTAATTTAGGTAATTTGTATATTAATAGTGACTCAGTTCATAATTATTATTTTACAGTTTTTAATGCGGCATATTTTTATTATTTTGGCGATATTGGCGGCTTAAGTCGCCCACCAAGTAGATTTAATACGGGTCTTACTATTAAATGTTATACAACCTTTGGAAGATCTACCGCAGATTACTCAAGACAAACAATTTGGGGGGGTGCTCATATTCATATGCATGAATTTGGTTCCGATAATATAAGAACCTTTGCTATAACTATTCATGAACTTGCCCATGCAGCTCATTGGGACATGGTAAAATCGATTACTTTTAGGTTTGAAAGAACAGATGCTATTGTTACAGAATCTTATGCAAAGGGTGTAGAATGGTTTTTGACCAAAAGAAAATATCCAGATTATAATACAGGATATATTAGAGGCACTTATACTGGTATTTGTCAAGATTTAATTGATACACCTAAGATGGTTACAACTTACGATTATCAACCTGGAGACCCAGATGCTAATTCAGAAATAATATCGTTATCTTATAATGACCGTGTACAAGGTTTTACGATGCCTCAAATTGAAGCTGCATTAAGAAGTACAGGCGTTACCAGTTTTAATGCCTGGCAAATATGTATCTATAACCAAAACCCTAAAAATAATAATAGAGAATATATCAGCGAAGCATTTCGATATTGGAACTCTTATAATTCCTTCACTCCAGATTTTGTACCCCCACCAATGCCAACGCCACCACCGCCTCGCATCATACCCACACCAAGAGAAGGAGGAGAATTTTGTTACCCTGAAGAAGGCACGAATAGAAGAATTTGTTTATAATTAATTTTTAAAATTTATGAAACTCATTTTAAAATTCTTATTAAATTTAATTATAATTGTTTATTTTACCAATTGTGAACCAACTGGTACCCTACGAATTTATGAATATCCAATTATTTTTATAAACCAATCCAATTATCATATAGATATTTTTCAATATGATACAAGCCTTAAAGTGCAACCTCAACTTTTATATCAACTCAATAAAAATGATAGTTTAATCTTAAAGTATGAATTTCGTTTAAACGATCCACCTTATACAGTATTTCCTAAACTATTTGAATCCCCAGTTAAAATTATATTTAATAATACAAAAGAAGTCATTTTAAAAAATATTCCTTTCAACCGGAATTTGGAGCTAACTTCACAAAACCCCTCTAAATACCAAAGTATATTTAATTATGGTAATTATACTAAATCAGCAGGGATATTAACATACACCTTCACAGAAAAGGATTATTTAATGGCGGATTCTATTGTTAAATAATAGCGTTATACCTTGAAAAATCTAAATTTATTTATTATGACAAAAACATTCAATTTTATATTAATCCTAATCTATTTTACAAGCTGTAAACCAGCAATAGAAGCATGCAAATTTAATAAATCTACATTTGAAAACAAAACATATAGGAGCACTTTTAGAATTGATAGTAATAACATAGATATCACAAATTCGTACGCTAAAGAAAATGGATATAAATGTTTAGATTCAGTCTATATTACTTTAGAACCCAATGGTACACTCATAATTAATTACGACAGGTGTACAGATAAGCCAGATCTACCCAACCCATCGTATGGTACCTGGTCAATTTTTTCGCTCGACAATAATAATTATTTTTATTGGATAGAAGATAGTTTAGCAGTACAAGTTAACAGCTTTAGTTGTAACAGCTTTGTATTTAAGAATCAAGTGTATTCTGAAAAAAGTTATAAACTTACATTTACACAAACTTTTACAGTTGTCAATTAAATGATATTAAAAATTAGTAAATTGCACCAAAATAATTACTAATAATTTTAATTTTTATGAAAATCATTAAAACCCCCGTTTTTTTAATATGCTTTCTTATAATTTTAGACCACTGTTTAAAAATCTATGTTAAAACCCATTTCTACCTCAACGAAGTGTATCCTATAGCTACTCCATGGCTCAAAATTCATTTTGTAGAAAACCCAGGCTTTATTTACGGCATAAGTTTTGGCGGCTATTTTGGTAAAGTAAACCTTACCATTAACAGAATTTTACTTACCATCTTATATTGTTTTATTTTAAAATGGTTTCAATATTATAAACTGAATCTAAAAATAATTGTGGCTATGTGCTGTATCATTGCCGGAAGTATCGGTAATACCATAGATAATATCTTTTATGCCAGCATTTTCAGCGATTCAGCTCTAAACCCTTTGATGCCCGCCCATATCTTGCCCAACCCTGTGTGGTATAAACTTTTCTTCGGGTCAGCTATCGATATGCTTAACCTGCCCTTTTTAAATTATATTCAATTTCCACATTGGCTGCCAATATGGGGCGGACAAAAAATAGAGTTTCTAAATTACGTATTTAATTTAGCCGACTTATTTATTAATATTGGTATCGTTTTAATGTGTACCCAAATTAAATACCTTTTTACCAAAATGAAAACTTTAGACCTTTACCTCCAACACAAAATTACCCAAAAAGAAACACATAAAACCCCTGATGGATTTTATTTTTTAATTTTTATCGTTACCATCACTTGCATACTATTTTTTGCCAATATCAATACATTTTCTTTAAAGTTACGGTTAAATGTATATGCTCAAATAATTCCAGCTATTAATGCAATGTTAAATTCTGGTGTAGCCATTTGCTTATGTTTAGGATTTATGTTTGCCCTACAAAATAAATTCAACTGGCATCAAAAAATGATGTGGACTGCTTTAATAATTTCTTGTATTTTTTTTACTTTATTTATCTGTCATATTGTAGTCAATGGTTTAGTAAAATTTGGCGATTTGAATCATGATAACATGTTAAGTAATGCAGAATTAGAACAAGCCAAATATTGGCAATTTATCTATTATGGGCTTTTAAGTGTTCATATATTTATAGCCTGTATTGTGTTACCATTAGTACTTATAACAGTCTATCATAGTCTCAAAAAAAATATTTTAATCCATAAAACCCTTGGAAAATATCTATTTTGGTTATGGTTATTTGTTAGTGTTTCAGGACCCATCATCTGGTATATTGGAAAAGCCTATTATTAGGTTGAATGGTAGTTACAAAATTTTTTATAAAAAATTTGTTTATGTCAAAATAATTTGTATCTTTGTCAAAAATAGTTTATGTTTAATATTAAAAACAAATT
>JASGCT010000110.1 GCA_030053915.1 Alphaproteobacteria bacterium | reverse complement strand
AGATTTATTACCATTAGCATCAATGGTAATTGTATGTTCACGGTCGTTGCCTGCAGCACTTATTTCACCTTTTGCAGCATTATAATTTGTTTGTTGGCTTTGATTTGTGGCATTTTGGGCTGCAGCACGCTTAGTAGCATCACAAGGATCAACTTCTACTGGATCACTATCATTTGAACTAGAACCCCCACCACCGTCTCCATTGTCAGGAGGGGGAGGATAATAACCGCCCCCCAAATCGGGATAGCCCCCACCCCCACTAGATGGGTAGGATCCATCTACTATAACGCCAGGTAAATCTTCTATTAAATTAGGGTTACTATTCCACCAATCATTATTACATGATATATCGGTTACCACACCATCGCCACATTCACAACACCACATCCAACTATCAACTATACACGGTGGGTTGCAATTCATTAAAACGTTGGTAAATTCTGTTTTTCGCAAATACACACCACTTAAAGTGTTTTGAAATTCCGCCGTTTTAGCACTATATTTAAAAGTATGCTGTGCCTGTTGCCCTTGGGCATTTCTCATACCATTTTTATAATGTAACAACGCTTCGCGTCTGCCTTCTAAATTATAAACAACAAAAGCCCCAGAAAATTTATCATTAAAAGCTGCTTCCTTATGATGCACAAAAAATAAACTATCCATTAAACTTACTATAAAATAAGCTGTTTTTTTATGGGTTGTATAGTCTAAAGTAGTTGCCAATCTTACATAAAAACCATTACGACTATCATAAAATATGGGCACAGCCACATTTAATAATTTAGTTGAATCGGTTTTTTTATGATAAGTATAGGCTTTTTCCCATTTAATCTTATTTTTTAAAGCCACAATTAAAGGATTTATTGGCGTTGTATTACTTGAAATACTATATTTAGAATTTTGTTTTAGGGCTGTTTCAATTTCAAGTTGGGTTGAATCGTACCACAATTTTAAAGATTTTATTTGTAACTCAGTTACCAATTTATGCGTTGTTAGATTTAATGTTTCTTTAGAATGCAACAAATCCTTATTACAACTCTCGTCAATTAATAACTCCAAAGCAATCATAACAAGGATTATCCCCCCCCGCAATTCTAAAATGGGCGGTTTTTAAGATGAGGCTTAATTTTTTTTTTAATATTAAACATAAACTATTTTTTGACAAAGATACAAAATATTTTGATATAAACAAATTTTTTATAAATAACCCTCACCAAAAACTTTATTTTAAACTTTTAGCACGCAACATACAAAAAATACTTAAATTTGCATTGTAATCATTAAAAATGAAATTTAAACATAAAAAATTTGTACTAAATATTTTTATAACGATAGTCTTTCTTATTTTTCTAATAAATTGTCATCAACCAACAGCATCTTCCGAAGCCCCTATTTTTGAAACTTTAGACTCATCACAAACACATATTTATTTTAAAAATCAACTTCAACCTAATAATCAATTCAATGCCTTTCGCTATTTATACTTTTATAATGGTGCGGGCATTGGCGCAGGCGATTTTAATAACGATGGCACTATCGACCTTTTCTTTGCCGGCAACCAAGTTCCTAATAAATTATATCTCAATAAGGGTCACCTAAAATTTGAAGATGCAAGCTACCAAGCACGTATCAATATCGATTCCGCTTGGAATACGGGCGTTTCTGTTGTAGATATTAATAATGACGGCTTGCTGGATATCTATATCTGCCGCCTTGGAAATTTTGAAGCCTTTAAATCTAAAAATCAATTTTTAATTTGCCAAGAGATTAAAAATGGTATTCCTTTATACCAAGACCAAGCCCAAGCCCTTGGTGTCGATTTTTCTGGACTCAGCACCCAAGCCGCATTTTTTGATTTCGATTTAGATGGCGACTTAGATCTGTTTTTACTAAATCATTCTGTACATCAAAATGGTAGTTTTGCCCCTAGGTCTCATTTTCTCAATACTTACAATCCTATCTCCGGCGATCAACTGTATCGTAATGATGGTCAAAAATTTACCAATATTACCAAATCTTCTAACATTCATAGCTCGGCAATTAGTTATGGTTTAGGCTTGGTTATCAGTGATATAAATTTAGATGGCTACCCAGATATTTATAATGGAAACGATTTTCATGAAAATGATTATTTATATATCAACCAAAAAAATGGGAAGTTTAAAGATTTAGCAACCACCATGTTACAACACACCAGTCAATATACCATGGGCGTTGATATTGCGGACGCTAATAACGATGGTTTACCCGAAATTTTGACTATGGATATGTTACCATTTGAACCTGAAATGCTTAAAAGAACCTTAGGCGAAGATGACTACGAAATTTACCGACATAAAATTTTGGTCGGTTATCATTATCAATACACTCGCAATTCATTGCAATGGAATCGAGGTAATAACCTTTTTAGCGAAATAGGACTTTATGCTGGCATGTTTGCCACCGATTGGAGCTGGGCAAATTTTTTTACAGACTTTAATAACGATGGTTTAAAAGATATTTTTGTAGCCAATGGCATCCCTAAACGCATGAACGATATCGATTACGTAAACTTTATTTCAAATGAAAATTACCAAAATAAAATTCAAAACTTTTCAATTGAACAAGCCGATTTTGAAGTTATCAATAAATTCCCAGAAATTAAACTCGCTAACAAATTTTTTCTGAATCTAGGTAATTTAAAATTTAAAGATATTGCATCAACTATCAAAAACAATCCTTTAAGTTTTTCAAATGGTGCCATTGTAGCTGATTTAGACAACGACGGCGATGAAGATATTGTAGTTAATAATGTTAACGATCCTGTATTTATTTATGAAAATAAATCTTCACAAGATACTCAAAATCATTATATTAATATAACTTTATACAATCCCAAACAAAAAAACAGAAACGAGTTGGGTGCTAAAATAGTCGTTTATGCACAACAAGAAAAACTTGTTTTTGAAAACTACCCCGTTCGTGGTTTTATGTCGAGCATGCAAAAACCCATTCATATTGGTTATGGACAAAAAAAAATAGATTCAATTATTGTTATCTGGAACGATTTTAGCTATCAAAAAATAGACCTTAACCATTTACAGAAAAATAATCTCATTACAAAATCAGGGTTGCAAAAATTTAATTATGAACGCTTTACAAATTTAAATGAACCATATCTTGTAAACGATATTACAAGGAATTGTCGCGTTGATTTTAAGCATGAAGAAAACGATTTTAGAGAGTTTAATCGTGAACGTTTAATTCCTCATTTTAATTCCACTTTTGGTCCTGCTTTAGCCGTAGCCGATGTAAATGGTGATGGCTTAGAAGATTTTTTTGTAGGCGGGGCACGTAACCAAAAATCCAGTCTGTATCTTCAGCAAAAAAATGGTCAATTTAAACCCACAAGCCAAGATTTTAAACCAGACCTCAACTTTGAAGATGTAGATGCCCAATTTACCGATTTTAATAATGATGGATTTTTAGACTTAGTAATTGCAAGTGGTGGTAATGAATATTATGGCAGTGATAATCATCTCCTTTCAAGGGTGTATTTAAACAATGGACAAGGTTTTTTTACCTATCTTGATAAGGCTATTACGAATTTTATCAATGCTAAATTAGTTCGAACATTAGATTTTAATCACGATGGTTGGCAAGATATTTTTATTGCAGAAAAAACCGTGCCATTTAATTATGGTCAATCCAGTAAAGCCTATTTTTTACAAAATAATACGCATAATAAATTTATCGATGTAACCCAAGAACTATGCCCTGAAATTCAGAATGTGGGCATGATAACCGATGTTCAATTTGTTGATTTTAAAAAAAATAATCATTTAGATATGATTGTTTGTAGTGAGTGGGGCACTATAGACTTTTTTAAATTCAATGCTAATAAATATCGTAAGCAACCACCTATAATATCTCAAACAGGTTGGTGGAATTTTATCTATCCTTGCGATATTAATAAGGATGGTTATACAGATTTTATACTTGGTAATCATGGATTAAATAGTCGCTTGCAAGCCAATAATCAAGAGTCTTTACATTTATATTTAAATGATTTTGATGATAATGGACAGCTCGACCCCATTTTAACTTATATTTTAAATGGTAAAGAAATTCCGTTTGCTAATAAAGATGAACTTCAAAAACAAATTCCGTTTTTGAAAAAGAAATTTTTGTATGCTGCAGATTTTGCCAAAGCCGAGTGGCAAGATTTTTTTCCTGAACAAAAATTATCTTCAGCCAAAGTGTTAAGCGCCAACTATTTAAACAATGCCATTTTGATAAATAAACATAATGATAGTTTTAGTTTGCTGGCATTACCATGGCAAGCCCAAATAACATCGTACTCTGCAGCCATGACGCTTGATAATAATAAGTCTTTTAAAGATATATTTCTTTTAGGAAATTATTTTGATAATAATATTCAGATGGGCAGGCAAGATGCCGATTATGGCACAATTTTATGTAATAACCAAATTAAAGATAATATGATTTTAACGCAACATATTGAATCTTTAAATATTACCAATCAAGTTCGTAAAATGTCACCAATTACAATACGTGGTAAGCAGGTTTATATTTTAGCTAAGAATCATGCGGCTTTACAAATAATAGAAATAATACCACGATAAATAGTAAAAAAATCTACATTATAAAAAATTTATGAATTAAGTCTTACAAAAAAACTAAGCTCGCTTTATATTAAAGTCAAATTCTTATTGAATTATATTATCCCAGATTTTGCAGTTGGTTGTGTTTTTTTACTTAAAATATACCACCAATTAC
>JASGCT010000003.1 GCA_030053915.1 Alphaproteobacteria bacterium | reverse complement strand
ATTTTTTTGTAAACTCGACTTAGAAAATATGGCTAACACGTTCAGTTCGGCTTCAAAAAGAAGTTGTTCTTCTTTAAGACGTTCTTTTAAATCTTCTGGACTCAACTCGCCGTTCAGAAAAAGTCTTTGTAAGGTTTGATAACGTTCTTTTCTCTGAATTAAAAATAGTTCAAGGATGGCTTTAGATTTTCGAGATTGATTTTTAAGATTTTTACTTAAAACAATACCAATTTCATCAAAAAGTTCCTGTATATTTTGGTTATCTGCCATTTATTTAGTTTTACTGTTTTTTTAAATGTTCACTCAGAATGAGACTCGTGAAAATACTTTCCAAATACTTCATATTCAGTTCGATATTGGCATTTGAAATCGTGTTTTTATCTTGGTGTTGTTTTTTATATTTTTGCCATAATTCAAGGGCATTTTGGCAAATTTTAACTGAATTTTGGTTTAATGGACGGGCTTGGTTACGATACAAGAGCCATTTTAATTCGTACTCAATCTGATGATAAAATTTTGAAAACTTTTGATAAGCACGTCCGTTGTTTTGTTCTTCGGTATCAAACAGCATATTGGTATAAAAAGCATCAACGTGTTTAGCCAGGTCTTCAATTTTTTGCTCCATAGCGGCATGATAATCTGGCAAAAGGCGTACCTTACAAGACAGGCTTAAAATTCCTAAGATAAAAATCAGTTTTAAGGTGGTGCGTTTCATAGTATTATTTGGGAAGTCCCGATTTAGGATTTTGGGTTTTACTAAATTGATTCCAAAAGCATTGTGCTAAAACATTCCAGCCAGTCATGACCCTTAAAACACTATGGGTATCTTTTTCACGAAGTACCAAGCCAAATTGTTCGTAATGGATGGTTACTTCAATTTGATTGGTTAAAATTTTATAAAGTACTTTGGCACATTCTTCCGGACTTCTAACAACAATTACCCCGCGTGCCACGCCATCATACAAACCTACTTGTAAGGCTAAGGGATGAAAATCTTTGAAAATAGCGGCTCGTTTATTTTGGCGTTCTTGCTTTAATTCTAAGATCTCGGCTTTTTTTTGAGGGTCTGGTTCTAATTGAATATCAGGGTCGTTGAGGCTTGGTGTGGGTACATATACAATAACGGGTTTGCCTTGAGCCATAGTTGCGGCTAATTCGCTATCCTTGCCGAAGGTATCGCCATCTTGAGCACAATATATAGTAACTTTTGATGACCGTACCAATAAACATTCAATGATGCCTTTATCTATTCGGCTATCGCAATAGCACAGAGTTGGGTCGAAATAGCGTAAATTTAAATCGACAATTTGAGGATTATGAAAAATATTGGTAACAAAGTCGTACATATCTTTATACTCTTCGTCGTTACGCATAGAAGTAGCAATATAAATGTCGATATTTTCGATATTACGGAGGTAATGTTCTTGATTTTGACGACCTATTTTTTTTAAATTTTCAATTTTTAAGATGGTTTCGTCCACTTCTTTATTCAAAAGATCTAATTTAAACTTGGCTTCGGCTATGTTTTTTTCATATTCTGTAATGGCGTCTGAAAAAAGATTATTATTTGATGCTGTAAATAAATCTAATTCCTGGTCAGCTAAAAAATTTTGAAGTTCGTTGGTAATAATATTAATTTCTTGATTTTGGTTGGTTATTTTATCAAAAATGCGTTTTTGTTTGTCGTTATGGCTTAGCCCTTTGTATGCATCGGCATTTATTTCTAATTCGTGTATCACCTGTTCAGCAAAACTAAGTAGGTTCTTTTTGGTTTTAGAATTTTGACCGGATACATAGCCTAAAAAGCCACGGTCTTGGGGTGGGATTTTTTCGATAAGTTTCCAAGGCAGGCGATTGGTAAAATCTTTTACTTGAAATTTGTGTTCGTTAAAAAATTGTTCGATATTTTGATGGGTGCTAAGTTCTAAATAGCCCCGTTTAATGTCGCCAAAATGCCATAAAGCATCTACAATAAATTTATCTAAGCAGGTTTTGATATCGTTAAGAGACATGTTTTTGTTTAAAGCATAATGATTAAAAAACTCTTCATTAACAGGAGGTAATTGCCAAAAACTGATTAAAATATTAAAGCGTTCTCGGTCGAACACCAAGTCGTTATTTTTATAAAGTTTATCAATCGTTTCGTTAAAACCTTCAGGAATATTGTTAAAATTGATTAAGGGAATTTCCTGTTTTAAAATTGTTATTATTTGTTCTGAGGTAGAAATCATGTTTTTTTGAAAGCAAGATACAAAAAATTTAAATAATTTAATTTTTTTTTATTACCTTTGTGAAATTGAAATAAAAAATTATGTCAAATAAAAACGTGGCTTTAGAAAAAAATAGGACGGTTAATTTTTATGCAATAATTGGCAATGGTTTAGTATTAACCTTAATGACGTTAATTTGTTGGCTTTTTATAAATTTAATTAGTGTTAAAAATAATTTCAAAGAAAACATTAATATTAGCATCTATTTGAATACTGTAGATAAAGACTCCATTGATATGTTGATTCATGAGATTAAAAATAAAAAATATACTCAGAATGTTGATTATATTTCGAAAGACGAAGCCCTTAAGATTTGGAAAAAACAATATGGAAGTAATTGGACGTCTATTTTAGACTACAATCCTTTGCCTGAAAGTATTGATTTTTCGGCAAAAGCCAAGTATATTAATAAAGATAGTTTAAAATCAATCTCCAACCAGCTCCAACTGCAATATGGTAAATTAATTTCAAGCATTGAATATCCAAGCGATTTTATTGAAAGTATTCAATCTAAAATAGCAAAATTAGGCATTATTTTATTAATATTTGCCGCAGGTTTAATATGTATTATGGTTATTATTATTGTTAATACCATCAGTTTATCTATTCATGGGAATCGTTTTCTTATTAAAACCATGCAATTAGTTGGTGCTTCAGACCAAAAAATACTTGTACCATTTTATAAAACTGCTTTTAAAAATGCTTTAATATCTTCTTTAGTAGCCTTAGTGTGTTTTTGGGGGCTGCTTATTGGCGCAACGGGCTATTTTAAACAATTAAGTTCTTTCGATAACCGTATTTACGATACAGCACTTTCTATTTTTGTAGTTTTAGTTGCTGTTATCATTAGTTTGTTTTCTACCAGACGCACAGTTTTGAGGTATCTAAAATTAGAAATGCATCATTTACACTAAAATATATTTTTTATGAAAAAAAAATCAATAACTCCAAGTACTACAACGCCTTCTTCGCAACCCAAACCTATTCAAGCTACAAAACAATCTACAACCTCTCATGTAAAATCTCGACAAATTGAAGTTAAAAACGTTCAACTTTTTCAAAAAGAAAATTACTATTGGATGCTAATTGGCGTTGCCTTAATTATGATAGGAATACTTTTAATGGCTGGTGGTAAAAGTGCCGACCCGAATGTTTTTTTAGAAGATGAAATTTATAGTTTTAGAAGAATTACCTTAGCACCCATTCTTATTGTGCTTGGCTTAATTGTTGAATTTTATGCTATCTTAAAAAAAAAGGCTGAATAATTTTTATGGGTAACACAAGAAGGCAATTTACTAAATCGATGCTTGTGCTTAGTGCCATACCTATTATTCCTAAGTTTCTGTTTTCTCAAAACTCAAAATCTATTAAAATTGGTTTACAACTTTATTCTGTTCGAGATGCCATGTTTAAAGACCCGTTAAACACATTAAAAGCAATTAAGACTATGGGTTATACGCATATTGAACATGCCCATTATGATAAAGGCAATATGTACGGGTTTACTGTAAAAGAGTTTAAAAAAATTTTAGACGACAATGGCTTATTAATGATGAGTGGACATACGTATTTAGGCGAAAAACATATTCAAAAAAACACAGCTAGTTTTACGTCTGAATGGTTAAAAACCATTGAAGATGCCGCCTTTTTAAATCAAGAGTTTGTAATCAGTCCCGGTATTGATGCTATCTATTTAAACGATACATCTCATTTTTCTTTTTTAATGACTATGTTTAATAAAGCTGGGGAAATCTGTCAAAAATATGGGATGAAATTTGGCTATCATAATCATTATTTTGAGTTTCAAAAAAAAATAAATGACCAGCTAATATGGGATTATATTGTACAGCATACGGAGCCAAGTTTAGTAATCTTACAATTTGACATGGGCAACCCTTATGCGGTCATTGGCAATCCCAATGCTACCATACAAAAATATGCCCATCGTATCGTTTCAATGCACGTTAAAGACGAAATAAAAAATCCTGATACTAAAAACAACGCAGAGCAATATATCAGCACCATTCTTGGCGATGGTTTAATAGATACTAAAGCCGCTTGTTTCATTGGGTTGCAATCTGGTATTACCAAACATTTTATTGTTGAACAAGAATCTTATCAAGGGAAATTGCCTTTAGATTGTGTCCATCTCGATTTAACACGTATCAATCAATTTAAATTGCTATAGGGTATTCAAAACCAACGCATTAGGAAATTCACTATTACAAAAACACTATTAATAAACAATACCTTAATAATCACTCCTAATTAAAATTGTACCCTTTTTTACCCTAAATAAAATACCATTACGATATAAATTAATGATATAATAATATTGTCCATTGGGTAAGCTGGTATTAAAACTAGTAGTTGCAAACCATTTTGTTTTTGAATGGTAATCTTTAAAAGTTTTTACAATCTCGTTAATCTCGTTATAAATTGTTATATCATTTTCTTGAAAAAATTCGATATTATGAATAATCCAATAATCATTAAACCCATCGTTATTAGGTGTTATCACTTTAGAAGGATAAATATCAATATTAGAATCCACAATACGAACCAACAAACTGACTGTGTCAACGCAACCATTAATCGATGCGCCGCTCATATAAAATCGTTGTTCCTTATCTACAATAAAAGTAACTTCATCGTTATTATTCGACACATTAGGTAACACGAGTTCTTTTGGGTACCAACTTAATATTGGCGCACCTCTACCAATAACTTTAAAGGTAGTACCAGGTACTACTACAGGGTTTGCTAACTGGGTATCAATTTCTAAATTGGGATTGGGGTAATTTTTATAACTTGCAATATTAGAATAATTACTACAACCTATGTCGTTAGACACCTTATAATAATAAAAATAATTACCTAAATGCGTTGGCAAGTTAAAAGAAGATGACGTACCAATTAATTCTGCATTGATTGTATCACGGGCATTTGTTTTATACCATGTATATTGTACATTTCCTTTAAAATTATATGTACTATTTACTAAAATTAAACTTGAACTGGTATTTTCGCAAAATTGTGTATCCTTAAGAATGGTGCTTGCTGGCGGATAAGGATACGTAATAAATGCCCCTAAAATTGGCGTTGTATCGCGTGCGTTAGAACAAGTATTTGACGAAACTACTGCATAATAAAAACTACTATCTGCCACAAGTGCCAAAGGTATATAGGTACTATTATTGCTAACAAGATTTCCAGTTCCTAATTTTGGCACCTCCGTTTTATACCAAGCATAATTTAAATCGGATCCTACAAAATTGGACTGCACGTCAACACGTATTGTTTTAAAACTATCATTTATACAAATACTCGCCGCTTCGCCATTTAGAATTTGAATAATCTTGGGATAAATGACTTTAATTAGCCCCGATAAATTACTTGTAACCGAAGCACATTTATTTTGTTTATCTGTTGCTACAATAAAATAATAGGTTGAATCGGAGGCTGGTTTCATAGCATTGGTAGATGGAATCCAAGTTGTATTATTAGCATTAGGTATTATATAATTAGGTATATAGGAATTTTGATATGTTGCATACCATTGGTATTGAATTTGATTGCTATCGGTATTCGTTGAGTAAACAACCAAGGGAATGGGCTGGTCTAACCTACAATATGTATAATTGGCTAAACTGATATTGGAAAACTTTGTTAAGCTATAAAAGAATATTCTATTGGGCATGGTGTAGTTAAAACAATTATTTATATCTGTAAATCTCACATAAAAATATTTAGCAGTTGAAGGTGGCGTTGCAAATTTTTCTGTGTAATATAAATAGGGTGTAGTGGTGTTAAACGTGTTGAGGACTTTACCACCAAACTGGTTGGTGCTATTGATAAATAATTCCCAAGAAACATTTACATTATTGGGATTAATTATTTTCAAGTTTATAAAATTACTATCATTTAAGCCACTACAAAGTAACAATAATGAATCATTTATTACGGCTCTTACTCCTAATAAATTTGGAGTTGGGTTTACAATCACTCTACTAATATTTGAGGTAGCTGAACAACCAATAGAATTGGTAATTTTTACATAATAATATATCGAATCTAATTTTGTATAAGATGGCAAAAAGTACGAATTATTAGCACCGGCAATTAATTTAGCATTATTATATAAATTAGCAATATTTTGAAACCATTGGTATTTTATAGAATCACCCCATGGATAATATACGGCGGCTCTTAAAATGCCAGCAACATCACCAAAGCAAATTGTTTTATTCGTTAAATTATTGACTAATTGAGGGATTGGATAATTAATTTGCAGCCCGCTGATATTAGTGGTATCCGTGGCTTTATTACAAAGTCCAAACGATTCTACAACAGCATAAAAATAAGCTGAATCGGGGATTGAGCCTTCAGGGGTATAAGAAAAATTATTTCGATAAACCAAGGTGCCATTATAGCTTCTACTTAAAGTTTTATACCAATAAATATACACTTGATTTTGCCACATAGGGTCAATATTAATAGTAAACGTGGCTTGTGGTTCGTTTAAACAAACTTTTACCGTATCCAGGCTCAAAACTGATTTTATTTTTGGATATATAATGGCAATAGCCCCAGAAATTTGAGATGTATCTGCGGCGCATTTATATGCTTTGTCGGTTGCTATAATAAAATAATAACTCGTATCAGGTTGTCCATCAATTACTTGAGTTCGTGGAACAATAAATGTATCGCGTGCATTAGGAAGTATCATAGCACCATTATAATTTGGTTGTGTGTTATAATACCATTGATAATTAATTTTTGATGTATCTATACCTGTAGAGATAAATAAAGGCGTTACTATTTTTTCATTCTTACAATAAGAAGCGCCATTTAAATTTGTTTTTACGATGCTTAATAAGCTATACCATTGGGTTTCGTTAATTGGTGTTGTGTCATAACAATTAAAATTATTTTGAAATACAATATAAAAATACTTTTTAGTGGGTTGATTAAATTGATAATTTTTTGAAAACCAGGTTAGTGTATCTAATGGATTATTACCTAAATATACGGGCGAGACCATCCCATTATAATTAGACATAGTATTTTCAAAAAATTGCCAGTTAAAAGCTACTTTTTGTGGATTATAAAGTTCAATTTTTACACGATTTGTATCGTTGATATTTAAACAAAAAGTTGATTTACCATCGTTAAAATTTGCCCCTAATTTTTGGTCAAAAGGTGTAGGACGTAACGTAATCATACCAATATTGCTAGAATCGTAACATCCATAAAGATTTGCAATATATACATAAAGATAAAAATTGGTATTGGGTTTTAAAGTTGTTAAATCTATAATTGAACTATAGGTATTTAAAACTCTAACCCCACCACTATAAGAGTTGGAACTATTTATATACCACATATAATTTAAAGGTTCGTTTAAAGTATTTTCAACTCGAGGTATATAAAGTAATTTCTGATTACCGCTAATACAGGTATCAATATTGGGGAGTACTGATAGTATGCGTGGGTATGGATACGTAATGATAGGCGTTGTAAAACTACTAGTATCTTTTAAACCAGCACATTGTCCGGATTTGGCTTCAATAATTACAAAATAAACAAAAGTATCCGCGATAGAACTGGGGGGCACATAAAAACTATCTTGACTTACTAATAATGCACCGTTTAAGCTATAATAATTATTTCTATACCAATTGTAAATGACATTGTTTTGCCAGCCATCTTTAATCACTATGTTAAGGGTATCATGATTTTGACCAACGCAAGCATAGGATCTATTATTAATATTATAAGGGTTCCCAATAACTTGAGGGTAAGTAAGTATTATTTGTCCACTAATATCAGACGTATCGTTGGCGCATTCAAATTTTTTATTTCGGGCTACTGCAAAATAATACATGGTATCTAAAACAAAATTATTAGGAATTGTTGAAGGATAAAAGAATGTATCGACTCCACTAAAAAATCGCCTTGGATTATAGTAAGAATTAAAAGGCGTACCATACCATTCAAAAATAGTAGTTGACGTGTCCAATAAGCCGTTACCAGTAATTACTAAAGGCTGTGGTGTAGAGCCTTTACAATAATTAGCAGTTGATAAATTAATGGTATTTATTTCAATTGACTTATACCACTGTACTTTTAAAATAGGCGAGGTATCCACGCAATTAAAGCTGTTTCGAATTACAGTATAGAAATAATAGGTCATCGGCTCATTAACATAAATTTTGTCTGAGATAAATGAATCCGATGTCATTGTAGGATAAAAATTAATAAGTCGCGATGTATAATTTGGTATCGTATCTTGATAAACACTAAAATAATAAAATTCATTATTGGGGTTGGCAAATTCTAAACTGATTCTAGTAGTATCCCCAAATGGAATACACAGAAGTTGTTTGTTATTATTAAAAGAGTACCCGATATCTTGGTCGGCAATGCTTGGATACACTTCAATTGTTGAAATATTAGAAGTAGATTTACAACCCTTTTCATTTTCTACCACAACAAAATAATTTTGCAAACCACCTAAAACATTCACATTAAAAAATGGGTTGGTTGTGCTTTCTAAAAAAGTAGCATTATTATAAGATACATTTGAGGTTTGATACCAATTATAATTTAGGTTTAAAGCCCAAATAGGATCTACTTCTATATATGATAATATGATTTCATTGGTATGACAAAAAGCCGTATCTAATAGATTGTTATTTAACACGGGTTTAGGATATACAATATGCAAACCAGAAAATTTTGACGTATCACTTAAATTTGGACATGCCGCACTGTTTCTGGTTGAGATGATACAAAAATAATATGCACTGTCAAAATTTATGTTATCAGGTATAAAAACATTGAGAGTATCTGATGACACTAATATAGGTACAGGGTTGTTTGCCAAAACTTTATACCATTGATAATTTAAAAAATATAGCCAATTAGCACTTACGCCAATTGAAAGAGGCATAGCAAAACTACCTTGACAACTTTCACTTAAATTAGGACTTGGATCAACTAATATCATGGGATAATCAATTAAAATTTTACCACTAATCGCTGAAGAATCTGATGCACACAAAAAACCAATATCTCGAACTGAAGCAAAATAGTACATCGAATCGGTATAAGGCGCTACAGAAGATGTTGGTGGATAGAAAAATGTATCAAAACCCGTTTGCACTAAAAATTTATTGTTATAATCCGAACTATGGCTTCCATACCAATCTACCACAACATTACGATTGGTACTATTTGAAATTGAAAGTGCCAATGGGCTTGATAAACCATTTTTGCAATAGGTTGCAGTAGCAAAATTAACTTCGGTTATTTTTATGGCATCGTACCATTCAATTCTAAAAACATCAGACGTATCAAAACAACCAAAATTATTTGAATAAATAGTATAAAAATATTTCACAGATGGCATATTAATTTTTATAGAATCTGTAACAAACGAATCAACCCTTGAGGTTGGAAACACACTTAAAATAGTGCCATTTTTGGACGGTATCGTACTTTGATATAAAGACCAACTAATACTAGCATTTAAAGGATTGGAAACGATTACGTTCACTTTAGTAGCAAAATTAATAGGCAAGCATAATAAACCTAAATTATTATTTATGATATCAGAAATTCCTTGTTGATAAGGATGCGGGTTTATGATAACATTAAATATATTTGAGCTATCAAAACAAAGATATTTATTAGATGCAACTGCATAATAATATCGCGTACCAATCGTTCTATTGGTATTAAAAATAGAATCTGATAGTCCTAATATTTGGTTGCCATTATAACTATTATTGTTACTCACATACCAACTAATTTTAACAGAATCTGCTATATTTACTTGAGCCAATTTTAGCTGATATCTTGCAGAATCAATATTACTACAATAGCTTGTGTCTTTAAATATATTCGTAATTACTGGTGTTCTAAAAATTATATACACACCAGAAAAATTTGTGGTATCCACAAAATTAGGACAACTAGAACTTGATTTACCTTTGGTAATACAATAAAAATATGCCGTATCGCCTGCATTTAAAATGGGTACAAAAGCACTATCATTAGAAACTAAAACTGCAGAATTTAAATTTAATGTATCTTTTAACTTGTACCAAAAATAATCAACATTTAACTTCCAATTATTATCGATACCTACTGAAATTTTAGGTATTGGATTTCCAAAACATAATGTATAATTATTACGATTGGGTTGTACCACTATTTTTGGATAATTAATCACAATTGCACCGCTAATTGCTGATGTATCTGAACGACAATAATTGTTTTTATCTGTTAATACAGCATAATAAAACATTGAATCTTTAACCAACATCGAAGGCACAGTAGCAGGGAAATAAAAACTATCATTTAAAACAGAAAACAAGTTAGCCGAATTATAATCATACATTATATTACCGTACCAACTATAATTTATTTTAGTAGTATCATAACCCAAAACATTACTTACTTGCAATGCTACGGGAGCCTCACCGATACAATAGATATGGCTATTTAATTGAATTGTAGTCGCTATTATTTTATCAATAAAATTAATGTTTTTAAGAGGTGTGGTATCAACACAACCAAGCACATTTTCAAGCAAAGCATAAAAATAATAAGATTGCGGGTTACTCACTTTAAGGGCTTCTGCAACATTAAAAACAGAATCAAAACCCGAACCAGATTTAGAACTTGTTGTTAATAAAGTTCCCGAAAACATGGCTGAGGAACTTACATAAAATCGCGTAGATAATTGTGGTAAAGGGCTTAAATAAGAAATTGAAAAACTGAGTCCTTTCACAAAACTATCTTGAATTGGAACGCAATTATCTATAACAGACGCCTTGAAATTTATAATTTGATGGCTGGGTTTAGGATAAACCACTATATTAAAAATATTCGAACGAACCTGACAATACGTATTTTGATATTGTGCAAAATAATAATTTGTATCTATAATATTCGTGTCTTTTAGAAATATATTAATATTTTTAAAAGCATAATTACCAAGACTTGTAGCACCATTAAATCGATTTGAATCATTTATAAACCAAGTCCAAACTTGAGTACTTGGCATCCAAATAGGATTGATGTCCAAACTATAAGATAATGGTGAATTTGTAAAACATAAAACAGTATCCAATAAAATATTATTTATTATTGGTAAAGGATAGACAACGTACAACCCACTATATTTAGTCGTATCATTTATTCTTGGGCAAACAGCACTTGTTAAAGGCTTCAAAATACAAAAATAATAAACTGAATCGGCAATTGTTTGGTTGGGCTGAATAGATTTTTTGTTTGAATAGAAAGCGGGTACATAATTATTAGTTAATGCCGCTTGATACCAAGTATAATTAAAGGAATCTGCCCAACCATTATAAATCCCAATTTTTAAAGAATCAAAAGACCCGCTATTGATACACTTATTATAATCCGTTGTATCAAAAGTATTGATATACGTAGCATTTCTTAAATAAATTAACCCAGAAATATTAGAGGTGTCCGCAATACAATAGTTTAATTTATCTTCAGCTATAACAAAATAATAAGAACTATCACCCGCTTTATAATTTGTTAAAGGTATATAAAAAGAATCATTGCTAGACTTAACTAATTGGCTATTTAAAATACTAACTTGGTTATTACGATACCATTTGTATAAAATCCTCGTTGTATCATATCCTTTTACTGAAACTGCCAAAGGCAAGGCTGTATCACCATTACAATACAATGCACCATTTAAATTTATATTGGTAATTTTTAATAAACGTGTCCAATCAATTTTAAATGGCATCGATGTATCCATACAACCATTTCTATTTGTTAGTACTGAATAAAAGTATTTAGTGGACGTAATATTAGATTTTGAAATGGCAAATTTATCTGAATCAAAATAATTGGTATCTTGGGGTAATAATCGTTGATTAAAATTTAATTGGTTGCCATTAAATACATTGGTATCTGATATAAATATCTTCCAAGTAATTGGCATCGGGTAATCAGGTGGCATGGGCGTAAGATTTGTATTGACAGTTTTTAAAAATATCATTTGACTATCCAATAAATTCAAACATAAATTTGAAATGTTATCATTGATGATTATTTTTACGCTATCTTGAAATGCCGTTCTTAATAATTCGTATCGTCCAATATTAGACGTATCGGCGCAGCCAATTTTATTAGAAACAATATACTGCAATTCAAAACTATCGGCTAAAACCTTCCATGTATCAAAAGAATTCACTTTAATAGTATCTAAAATAATATTAAAAACCGAACCTGAAAATGGTTTTACCAACCAACGAAATCTTAAACTATCTGTCGCCCATAAGTATTGATACTGAGCCGATATTATTGCAGGTATTGTGTTTCTACACACTGCGGTAAAAGTATCTAACAAACCAGTAATATTAGGATACGGGTATGTAATAAAGGGGCCAATAATGTCACTTGTATCTGCAGCACCATAACAACCAGACATCGCATCTGCTTTTACCACTAAAAAATAATAACTTGTATCTACAAGTGTTGCCATAGGATACAATACAGAATCGTTACTAATGGAATCGGCACCTGTAAAAATTTGACTCTTATTTTTAAACCAAACATAACGTACCTGCCCCACCCAATTGCCGTTAAGCTTTACGGAGATACTATCATAATTAGCATTTTGGCAACGTTCGGCTGGGGTTGTAACTTGAGTTATACTATCTATATTAGGATAAGATAAAATGATAACGCCAGAAATAGCAGACGTATCGCTAGCACATTCAAATAATTTATCTTGAACTATAGTATAATAATACATGGTATCTCTAATTGGATTCACAGGGTTGGTTGCAGGCACCCAAAAACTATCTTTATTTGTTGCTAATAAAAAACCATTGTATAATGTTGGAGAATACGTACCATACCAATTATAAATAATTCTAGAGGTATCTAAAGGAATTTGTAAAGCAACCGTTAACGGGTTGGCTATAGCACCCCGACAATAGCTATTACCCGTTAAATTCACCGTATTGAGTTCCAAACCAAAATACCATTGAATTTTTGAAATAGACGAACTATCTTTACATCCATATTGATTACTATAAACAGTATAAAAATAATGTGTACTCTGATTAAATATTCTTAAAGTATCGGTAACAAATGAATCTAAAGGACGCACAGTAAAATGCGGTATCACCGAACCCATATAAGTATTGGTAAAACTTCTATAAATATCCCAAGTCAAGGGTATGTTTTGAGGATTTTTAATAGCTATGGCAACACGCGTTGTATCGCCAGCCGGCACACATATTATAGGCATACCCCCATTTAAAATAAAATCAATTGAACTAGAATCGGGCACCGGAAAATTTATAACTCTTACAATATTAGACGTATCCACACACCCGTAATTATTGCGAACAATGGCATAATAAAATGATGTATCAATTTTATTATTAACATTTAAATATAAATTGGTATCGCCCACTAAAGCATTACCAATATACTGAAGTCCTTGATTTGTTTGATACCATTGCACCAACAAAGAAGTTTGCCATGGGCTGCTAATGGTAAGATTTAAACTTGTTACACCTGGGACAAAACAGAAACTAGTGTCTCTTAAGATATTTGAAATAGTTGGAAACGGGTAGGTTATATACAGCCCAGACAAGAAACTTGTGTCTCGTAAACTGCAACCCGTACCAGCTTTTGAACTTACAACAGCAAAATAATAAGCAGAATCGTAATTTAAACCATCTGGTACATAAAAACTATCCATGCCAACTAGTTGAATACTTTGAGGTATCGACACAATGCGTTTATACCAAGTATAATCCACTTTATTTTTCCAATATAAATTGTTCACAGTTACTTTCAAAGTATCTTGAGCCATATATTGACAATATTGACGAAGCAACGTATTGGGATTAACAATTTCGGGTCTTGTTATAGCTATCAAACCACTTAAAACCGAGGTATCCGATTTACATACACCCAATTTATCAGTTACAATAACGTAATACCAAGTACTATCACCAATAATACCGTTGGGTATCGAAAATGGTTTGAAACTGCTATCATTTAAAACATTTAAAGGTATAGCTCCATTAAAACTGGGCATATTATTAGCATACCAACGATATTGTACTTTATTTGAATCTAAACCAGTTGAAATTACCAAAGCCTTCGTTAATGCACCTTGGCAATACAAACTATCTTTTAAATTTATGGTAGTTATATTAATTAATGTTGTCCATTGTAAAGTATAAATTGGCGTAGTATCAATACATCCAAACATATTGGTACTGAAAATATAATAATACCGAGTTTGAGGGGTATTCACCAAAAATTGTGCCGTTTTATATGTTTGCACGGGCGGCGGGAATGGCAAGACCGACTGTAACATGCCATTATAATTTGTATTGGTATTTGTTTGATATAATTTAAAATTAAAAGTATCGGAACTATAAAATTTAGTATATCGTAATTTAATAAACGCCGAATCGGAACTTGGTACACAATAATTAAAAATACTATCATTTATTTTCCAAGAAATTGCTGCTTTCATAGTTATCACAGCCCCCGAAACGCTGGAAAATGTATCGCCAAAACTTGAATTTATAAAACGAACATAATAATAACTAGTATCAGGATAAACATTAGAGGGTGGATAAAATTTTAGAGTTGTATCATAGGAATTTAAAACGCCATTAGCACCTGCCAAGGGCACGCCATTCAGAGTGTCTTTAAATCTATTTCGGTACCATTGATAAGATAAGAGTTTAATATTAAGATTATTGAGTGTATTTCCTAAAGCCCTTACTTTTAAATACTTAGAAGTATCGGTTTCGTTAGGGCAAAGTCTTAATCCTAAGCGCGACGGATTAAGAAGCACAACGGGACGCGGCGTGTCAGAAAACACAACCCGAATATACCTACTATAAGTAGCATTTGGAAATGTATATCGTATTAAAGAATCTTTGCCAACATACACACTATCAATAAAAATGCTATCTAATACCCGCCCTGGTAAAGGACTATAGGTTATTACAACCGTATCACCCCATTTAAAATATATTTTGGGTGAAATAGTGCCATTCTTAACTGAAGTTTGAATAAACAATCGTTGTAATACCGAATTATAAATATAGGGTGTACTATTTCCTATTGCCACAACATCGGGCTGTTTATTAAAAGAATCAATCAAACCAGCAACATTAGAATAGTTTAATGCCCCATTTCTAGGATATGCATTTAAAGTATCTATACCATTGAACCCCCATGCCGTAAAAATTTCATTATTTTGTAAAGCGTTACTAAAATAAGCCCCAGCTTTAATGTAATTCACATTAGAAAGCGTTGGTACTGTGGCTTGACCACGACTATTACTCCCAAAAGCTAAAGGAACTCTATTTGTTTTGGAAGCTAAACTATGAATATGCCCCCCAGCAATCAGCTCGATATTATTATTTGAACCCACAGCAAGAGTTGCCTGCCCACTGGCATTGCTACCCCAGCCGCTAATAGTTTGTGTACTTCCAATACCTAAAGAATGAAAACCGCCACCACTTAAATTTCTTGCTGACAAAAACGTTACAGGAACATTTAACTGACTATTACTATTACTACCTCGTGTTATCATTGAATAATCATTTTTTAAATATAAACTATGTAGCAACCCTGCCGAAATATTAACATAGCCAACCGAATCGGCTGGTTTATTAGTTTGATTACCATATACATGTACCACACCATTCGTTCTTAACAAAATAGTATGATTTAAACCTGCCGCCATCTCAACCACACTGTCAACAGGGTTTAGCGGTAATTGGTTATTATTATTTAAGCCTTGTGCTTGCACAGTGGCATTCAATCTTAATAAAATTCTATGACCCGAACCCGTACTTAAATGAACCACCCTTCTTTGGGTCTCAGGGCGTGTATATTGTCCATAATCATTAAAACCCCAACTTTTAACATAAACGCTATCTATTGGAAATGTATAAACCCGAATCAATCGATACGTTGTTGTTTGAAAATTTTGATTATCCACGCCTTTAACAATATACAAACCGCCCCTTAATACGCTAGGTATTAATATTTTATATAAAGTATCCGTTGCGTTTAAGGCTGTTTTAGTTAAAAGAGTCGATACCTGTTGCGAATCAGGAAATCCAATCAATTGAATTTGACTTAACTTAGAACCCACTATATTAAGCGTATCTAAGTTTCTTAAAATTATAGGATAGGCATTTTTAATTATAGCCGGATTATATGAATATTCATAAGCCCCAATGGTAGGTTTTATAGCATCGCGGGTGGCATATAATATATCAAAATTAATATTATTACGTGGAATTGCCGATAAGATAGCCGCTGAACCCGCTTGAATATTTAAATTTGTGGTTGAAATATATAAGGGGTCGCCATATTTAGAGTTGGCATCTGCAGTTCCAACAAAGGTTTGCCAATTGCCAAAAGTTTGGTAAGACGTCCCATTTATGTACGCAATAAAATTTTTAGTATTCGCTGTATTATAATACAAATTATTAGACATATTCGTATAAAAAGCTGCATGTAAACTTCTATTGGTATAAAACAAATATTTACTCGCATTCGATGTATTATCGTTTATATAAAAAATATTATTTCTAATTTCTGTAGAATCGTAATTTGTTAGCATAGTTTGAGCCGAACCGCTAAATCTATTAGAATAAAAAAAAGCCGTAACAGGTCTGGAGGCGCTTTTGCCAAAAATTCCAGACAGATATACCGAATTAAAATTATATTTATCGCGCCACCCACCTTCATGATAAAATGCCGTAACAAATGGTACACTATTACTATTTTCAGTAAATGCAAAATCATAAATTGTATTATTATAAAATCTATGGTTGGTACTTTTATTACCAGCTCTTGTTAAATAATCATTGGAGCTATTATATACACCAAATAATTGGCTATTATTAATATCGGTACTTAAACCATGTATCATATTATTAAAAACCGTGGCATTTAAATTATTTATGTTACAAATACCATAAGTGTTTTCATCCACAAAATTTAAATGCGTTTCTTCTTCAGTACTCGGATGATTCATGCCAACAATCTCATTATTACTCATCGTAATATTTTTATATCTTAGCACTGCAATGCCAATAAAACGTGGACCAGACATGGGCACTGTAGCTGAACCTACAATATTTCTATCAATAATTAACCCTGAATCTAAATGTTTTATTAACCCCAAACCCAATGCCCCGATACCGCAAAAACGAATATTACTAATTTGATTATTAATAATTGATATATTATTAATGGTGCCATATTTATTAGATTCAGAAGTGTCGTTGGTATTCGTAAAGAAATTAGGACCTGATATTAATATACCAGTTACAATGGTTAAAACAGAACCATTTCGATACCCTTCAACATTACAATTTTTAATCGTGATGTTTGAAGTTGGACTAAAAGGAGATGGGGTAGATACCCAGATAACCGCATTAGAATTATAAGAAGGTACATCATGGATGTCTATAACATTTTGAGATGTGTCCACAACTGTTAAGTCGCGTGTGGTGCCATTCACTTTATTACTGCCATCTAAAATAAAATATTTACAACCATTAAATTTAATAACAGCCCCACCGTCAACTGCTCCTTTAATACTGGTTACAACGCCAGAATCTGGTTTAATGGTTATGGTATTTATAGCTGATGCGCCAGGTTGATTGGTTATAATTAAAGGAATAGTTTCTTGTTTATAATTATAATTTTTTTGCAATAAAATTTGATGCGGTTGAGTGATTGTTGTGGTTCTTAATGCAACTAAAGCAGCATTGATTGAGGTATAATTTGCTCCAGAAGCACCTACTGTTATTTTTACTTGAGAATTTACATTATTTAAAAATAAAAAACAGCAAGTAGATAGAATTAATTTTATAGTTCTACTTTTTAAATAATACATAGTGCAAAGGTACGCTATTTTAGTGAATTTTATAACATAATTAACATAAAAATAACATCTTTTAAAATCTTAAAATTTAAAAAGAAAATCTAAAACTGGCAAAAACTGCAAAAGTTCGATCATTTAATGGAATTGCTGTTTGAGGTGTTAATAAGCGCCAAATAAAGTCTATTCTAAAATATTTAAAAATATTATCAAAACCTGTTCCAATTTCTGCATAGACATTCCCATTTAAACTATTAAAAAAAGGTTGACTATTGGTATTTAATACAGCACTTTGGGTAGAGATATTTCCCACTAAAGCTTTTAAAGTCCAAAACTGCCTTAATTTCCATTTTCGTGTTGTTTTAAAATATGTAAAAAAACTATTTAAAATATTATGTTCAAACAAGAAATATAAATTTTTATCAGAAGCTATTTCAAACTGATTCAGAAGGTTGAAAGCATTGGGATTGTAGTAATACACTTCATTACCTGTTACAAAGTCGAGAAAAGGATAACTTACTTTACCAAAAATATAAGTACCCACAACTTTATAATTTAATGACCCTAATCTGGGTACGCTTACCAGATGTTCTATACTGGCTTGAATTTTTTCAAATTTATTGGTACTTAATAAAAAATTATCCCAAGACTTAACTAAACTTACAGAAAATATAGGTGTTCTACTTCTTATTGAAAATCTTGAAAAATTTCGTTGTAAAAAGCGTTCATTGTGAGCATAACGTAAGGTTATATTCGTTTGAAATGATCGAAAAGGGTCGTTGGGGAAACTTGAATATAATGTTATGGATGGCAAATTAATCAGTGGATCGTAATTATAATTTTCAATGTCGATTTTAAACGAAAATCCTTTATGATTTTCTTTGAAATAAGTAAAAGTTGTTTGTTCAAGATACTGTAATTTTAATGGTATGTTATTATCTCTTAATAATGATCCAAATAGACTGCTTACACCAAAACCTAAATTATTAGAACGCGACGTAACATCACTTTTAAAATTTAAAAGGATATATTGCCAAGGTTGACGTGAAATTTGATAACGACCGAAAACACCGCCTTTAAATTTTTCATCTAAAAACCCATAAGCTAAATATCCACCAATATTCCATTTAGAACTAAAATCGTAACTGGTTGCTAAATCAAACCGTAGTTTAAAGCCTTCGTATTGATTACCACTAACCCAATTGGTCCAGGGTCCTAGTGTAAAATTACCAATATCATACACACCAGTTGCTACTACTTCTAAAGCATTTTTGTATAGATTAAAAGTTTTATTTTTAAACAAAGTATCTATCACTTTTAAAGCCAATAATTCGCTATGTTCTAAGGGTATAGGGCGTTTCATGTCGTTTACAGAATCTTCTAACAAATTCATATTCACGTCTTTACTAACCACTACACTCACATCACCTTTTATGTCTGCTAATACATTGGTAATAGAGGTATCGTTAAATTTTGGGGTTTGATAAAATGTTGTTTTACGCGATTTAAAAGCTAAATTTCCATTGCCTACTGGTGCAATATCAGCTACAAATTTTTCTTTTTGTAAAAACCAAATACTATCTTGATATAAATTATACTCTTGTAAAATAGAAAGTCCTTCAATAAAATTGATATTTGAGTTTACGTTAGGTCGCAACGTTATTTTTTGGATACCTAAAGACTTCGCATCTATCCAGGCTTCGCCGTCAAAGGTTGGCGAGCCAATAATTTTTGAGGTAAACGTAAAACGAATGAGCGCCCTTCCATTCCAATACATGGTATCACTAATTTTAAACTTATAAAAATCGGAGGCACTGGGATGCAATATATTAACAAATTGAAAACGAAGAATATCAATTGTTTCGCTATAGGGGTTTATTTGTTGATACGTACCACCAAACTCTTTAATAATAGATTTATTTTCGAAGCCTTTTTCACGAACATGAAAAATATTTTCATAGGATTTTGATGGGTTGGATTTATAATAAAAATCCGACATCGTTTCGATAAGATATATAGGAATAAAAGGTTTGCGTTCCGAAACAGAGTCTATATAATTAAAGACAAAGCCAAATGGTTTTGTAAAGACATTTTTCTTGAGCTGGTTTTGATTAAAATTAATTAAATCGAACTCAATTTTATTATACAACTGACAATAATAGTTTTTGATTTTTTTAGGGTCGTTTTTATATTTTTGTGCCATGATTTTTTTCCAAAACCACACGCCTCTATCGTACTTTTTTTTAACAACTACTTCTACAACGGGCGGCGCAACTTTTAAAAAAATATCGCCTAAATCTGGGTTCAAAATTTTATCGGCTGGAATTTGCTTTATAACATATCCAACTGCCGAAATAATTAGCGTATCGTTATTGGAATACTTATCAATATTTATCGAAAAAAAGCCCAAACTATCTGTTTCTAAACCACGGCCTGTCTTCTTCCAATAAATTGAGGCATACGAAATGGGTTCTTCAAGTTGGTAATCTCTGATGACACCTTTAACTTTTGTAAATTGAGCTTTAGCTGAAATGCTTATTAAACATATTAAAAAAGGCAGAAAAAAAAATATATTTTGCCTATACTCATTCTTCAATTGCAATGTTAAATTCTTTAATTAATTGAAACCACTGTATTAAACGTTTAAAATCGTTAGGATAAATCCTATTAAAATCTAACTCGGGATAAATTTTTTTAAAATAAGCTACAGTACCAGCTAGGTCAGTTGGTTCGGGTATGGGCTCTGCAGAATCTTTCATGATTTTCAAGAGTTCTTTTAATAAAATGTTTTTCGTAGTTGTAAACATTTCGATATTAGATAAAAGCGCAAAAGGCGTTTTACGATTACTCACAAAAACCAAATCTTGAGTACCCAATTTTTTTACGATGACACCATCTTGTTTAGAGTTTAATAACTCGTACAAACCAGGTTTACCAGTTATATTGATTAATTTTTTAAATTCCATTGTTTTACTTAAATTATATTTTAATTTTTTGTTCAAATTCGTGTCTAAAATGTCTTATAGCAGCAGCAACAGGCCACGCAGCGGCATCGCCTAAGGGACAAATAGTATTGCCTTCTATTTTACTTTGAATTTCCCAAAGTAGGTCTATATCGTTATGCCTGCCTTCCCCATTAAGAAATTTCAATAAAATTTTTTCCATCCATCCAGTGCCTTCTCTACATGGGCTACATTGCCCACAGCTTTCATGACGGTAAAAGCGGGCTAATGTATAAGTGTGCTTAACAATGCATTGGTCTTCATCTAATACAATAAAACCCCCACTTCCTAACATCGATCCTGTAGCAAAACCACCTTCACTTAAACTTTCATAATTCATATAACGGGTTTTACCATCAGCGGTATTAAAAAGTAGATTTGCTGGTAAAATGGGTACAGAAGAGCCTCCAGGTATGCACGCTTTAAGTTTTTTATTGTTTTTAATGCCACCACAATAATCTTTACTGTAAACAAAATCTTCAACAGAAATGGTCATATCTATTTCATAAACACCGGGCTTATTGATATTACCGCAGGCTGAAATTAATTTAGTACCGGTTGAGCGACCCACGCCAATTTTAGAATAAGCCTCTGCTCCTATATTGATGATGGGAACAACGGCAGCAATGGTTTCCACGTTATTAACCACGGTAGGTCGTCTCCATAAGCCTTCAACTGCAGGAAATGGTGGTTTAATTCTTGGATTGCCTCTCTTACCTTCTAAAGATTCTATTAAAGCGGTTTCTTCACCGCAAATATAAGCACCAGCACCTCTTTGAACATAGATATTACAATCAAACCCAGTACCAAGAATATTTTTTCCTAACCAGCCGTGTTGTTCAGCTTCTGAAATGGCTTGTTCTAAAATATCAACAATCCAAGCATATTCACCACGGATATAAATATAGGTAGTATTAGACCCTAAAGCGAAAGACGATACTATGAGCCCTTCAATAAGTAAATGTGGAATTTTTTCCATTAAAAATCTATCTTTAAAAGTTCCAGGTTCGCTTTCATCGGCATTACAAACCAGATGTCGAGGCACACCAGATGGTTTGGCGATAAAACTCCATTTCATACCGGTTGGAAATCCAGCACCACCACGACCTCTTAAACCACTTTTTTTTACCTCTTCTACAATATCTTCAGGTTTTAATTTTAAGGCTTTTTCAACACTAGAATAACCGCCTTCAGCACGATACACGTCATAAAGTTGTATATCTTTAACAGAAATTTTATCTAAAAGTAATTGCACGCCCATAATACGATATTTTTATTTAAATTTTAGATGTTAATTCATTAATAATTTGATCAACTTTTTCGGGAGTTAAATGTTCGCGATAAAATTTACCTTGTTGCATCATGGGAGCATAGCCGCAAGCACCCAAACACTCAACTGTTTTTAGAGTAAATAACCCGTCTGGTGTTGTTTGTCCAACTTCAATATGAAGCTTTTTTTTAATATAATCGATAATTGTTTCAGCACCTTGAATCATGCATGGACCTGTCTGACATACTTCAAAAACATATTTACCTACCGGCTTTAGATTAAACATCGAATAAAATGTGGCAACTTCGTACACTTCGATTGAGGTTATTTTTAGGCATTGTGCAATATAGTCCATGACCTCAACGGATAGCCAATTATCGAAACATTCTTGGGCGAATAATAAACTGGGTATTAAGGCACTTTTTTGTTTACCTTCTGGGTAGCGGGCAACAATTTGATTAAATTTTTGTAACTGGTTCGTTGAAAAAGCTATCATAAGATTAGTTATAATTAGAATGCAAATTTATGCTATTTTTTACAAAAAATACTAAAATTAAAAAACTTTTAATTTTTTAATTAAAAAATAAGCTAAAAATTAGAAAAACTTAATTATATATATTTAAGTTGGGTTACTCAATGCACAATTAATTTGTATGCTTCCAAACCTTTTTCAAAGCAATGCATAGCCATTTCTAAATCGTTTCTATTGAGTACATAAGCCAAACGCACCTCATTTTTACCTTGAGTAGCTGGGTTACTATAAAAACCAGAGGCTGGGGCTAACATGACAGTACTTTTTTGATATTCAAAATGTTCTAACATCCATTGACAAAAATGATCTGCGTCTTTTAATGGTAATTTGGCAATTATATAAAATGCACCAGCCGGGGCTGTGCAAAATACGTCTGGAATGCTAAGTAATCTTTTCACTAAAAAATCCCGTCTTAATTGATATTCATTTTTAATGTCGTCAAAGAAGTTATCAGGTAAATCTAAAGCGGCTTCGCCAGCAATTTGGCCATAACCTGGTGGGCTTAAACGGGCTTGTGCAATTTTTAGGGCGGCTTGAACTACTGCCTTATTTCGAGAAATAAAAGCACCAATTCTAACACCGCAAGCACTATAACGTTTACTAATAGTATCCATGACCACTACCCTATCTTCAATACCTTCCAATTCTAAGCAACTTTTGGCTTTTCCTTCGTAACAAAACTCGCGATAGGCTTCATCAGAAAACAAAAATAAATTATATTTTAATACTAAGTTTTTGATAGAAGATAATTCTTGGGGGGTATATACATAACCTGTAGGATTATTGGGGTTACATAAAACAATCGCTTTTGTTTTGGCATTTATTTTTTCTTCAAATTTTTCAATGGGTGGTAAGGCAAAGCCATTTTCTATAACGGAAGTTACTGGTATAATTGTAACCCCAGCTAATAATGCAAAGCTATTATAATTAGCATAAAAAGGTTCGGGAACTATCACTTCATCGCCGATATCTAAGCAAGCCATAAAAGCGAAAATTATAGCTTCACTACCTCCAGTGGTAATAATAATTTCTTCTTGAGTAAGTGGTATATTTTGTTGGGTATAAAATGCTGCCAATTTTTTTCTATAAGACGCATTACCAGCACTATGGGTATATTCTAAAATTTGAAGATGGTTATGTTTAACTGCCTCTAACATTATTTGAGGTGTTTTTATATCGGGTTGTCCAATATTAAGATGATACACTTTAATGCCTTTGGCTTTGGCTTGTTCAGCAAAAGGTACTAATTTTCTAATTGGCGAGGCTGGCAAGGCAGCACCTCGTTTACTTGGTAACAACACAATCTTTAAGTCTAAGGTATTACTTCACCTTGAATTAAAAGTTCTACTGGATTTGGGTCGTTAGCAATGGTAACAGTTACTTTTTTGGTAAATGCACCTAAAGCGGCTGCGTTGTAAGTAACTTTAATTTCGGCAGATTTTCCTTTAAATATGGGCTCAACTGGGTATTCAGGTTTGGTACAACCACATTGTGCTTCTGCTTTTTCGATAATGAGTGGTTTTGAGCCATTGTTTTTAAAGTTAAATACGTGTGTAGCAGGCACGTTTTGTTTAATTTTGCCAAAATTGAATGTTTTTTCAGCAAATACTAAATCTGTTTGCGAGAATGCCATAACAGACATCATTAAAAATAAACCAAAAAATATTTTTTTCATATTATAAAATTTTGACAAATATACTCGTTAAAAGTTATAAAAATGTTAAAAAACATAAAAATATTAAAATTATTTAATTGTTTTAGGTCAATTTTTAATTCTTTTTGTAAAAAAATCTGGGATTTCGTTAAAATTAAGTATTTTTACTTTAAATCCATCGAAGTATTTTTCGCATTTGCGCAAAAATCTCCGTATTTGCCGCAAGTTGTGTTTTTTTTTACATATTTTGAATTTTGATATCAAATTAATTTTATCTTTGTAAAAAATAATATATATGGAAAACTTAGATAATTTAAAAATACCCGAGTTAATGGAGGTAATTATTCGTGTTAAAGCTGAAACAGAAGTTATTAAAAAAGAGACGGAAGCTATACGTAAAGAAACAGAAGCTATGTGCAAAAAAAATCAAAAAGAAATAAATCAAATAAAAAAAGAAACGCAAGCTATGCGTAAACAAAATCAAAAAGAAATAAATCAAATAAAAAAAGAAACGCAAGCTATTCGTAAAGAAGCTGAAATCATTCGAAAAGAAACAGATGAAATAAAAAAAGCTGCCGAACTATCATCCCAAAAAAATATGGAAAAAATTGAAAGACAGATTCAAGAAAATAATGCATTAGATAAAAAATATAAAGAAGAACAAAAAATAATGAATCAACATTTATATAGCATGGGTATTGGAATGGGTATGGGATTAGAAGACGGTATGTTTAATCTATTAGAGTCCAACTTAACTTTAGAAGGCATAAAATATGATTCAATCCAAAAAAATTGCCAATATCACGACCCCATAACTAAACAAACACTTGGGGAAGCAGATCTCATTTTAATTAACGGTCAACATGTTGCAATTATTGAAATAAAACATCGCCTTACGATAAAAATATTATCTGAATTTTATTTAAAAAAAATACCAATAATTACCAAAAACGACCCTCATTTTAAAAGCAAAAAAATACATTACTATATAGCAACGTCATCATACGAAGATGCTGTGATCCCAAAAGCTAAAAAATTGGGCATTGGAATTGTAGAACCCAGCTTTTACGATATTATAACCATTTTAAAAGCTGCCTAATAATTATAATTATATCATTACTTAAAAAAACGAATCCCTCTTATCATAAATATTTAAAAAAAATGAAAAATCGAACTCAAAAATGGCAAAAATAAAATCAGCATTTTTTTGCAGCAACTGCGGTTATGAGTCTTCAAAATGGCTTGGAAAATGCCCAACCTGTCTTGAATGGAATACTTTTACCGAAGAAATAATAAATAAAAATAATACTTCCAACGAAGATTTAAACTATCTACTTAATCAAAATTATGAATCTAAAACCGCCTTAACGCTCAAAAATATCAAGTCTTCTAAAGACGTTAGAATTCTTTCGATAGATAATGAACTTAATAGAGTATTGGGGGGCGGTATTGTTTCGGGAAGTTTAGTATTAGTAGGCGGCGAACCAGGTATTGGAAAAAGTACCCTTTTTTTACAATTAGCCTTATCGTTAAGCCCCCGAAAAATATTATATGTAAGTGGCGAAGAAAGCGAAACTCAAATTAAAATGCGTGCTGAAAGAATCGCATTTTATAACGAACAACTCTATATTCTAACCGAAACCAATACTCAAAAGATTTTTAAACAAATAAGTCTTATTGAACCCGAATTGATAATTATAGACTCTATTCAAACAATGCACAGTATTTTAATAGAATCACCCCAGGGTTCAGTTTCGCAAATTCGACAAACAGCCGCAGAATTTCAACGTTTAGCCAAAGAAACGCATGTACCTATATTCTTAATAGGTCATATTACAAAGGACGGTAGTATTGCCGGACCAAAAATATTAGAACATATTGTTGATACGGTATTGCAATTTGAAGGAGACCGTCATTATTCATATCGCATACTTAGAACATTAAAAAATCGCTTTGGCAATGCGGCTGAATTGGGTATTTACGAAATGCTTCATAACGGTTTAAAACAAGTTGATAATCCATCAGAATTATTAATTACCCAAAAGCCAGAAGCCCTTAGTGGCAGCACGATTGCAGCTACAATGGAAGGTATGCGTCCTTTATTAGTTGAAACCCAAGCTCTTGTTTCGCAAACTATTTATAGCACACCCCAACGCACAGTAACAGGAATTGACCTAAGACGATTACAAATACTTCTTGCAGTTTTAGAAAAACGAGGTGGATTTTTGTTTGGGAATAAAGATGTTTTTATCAATATTGCCGGTGGCATTCGCTTAGAAGACCCCTCGTTAGATTTAGCCTTAGTTTGTGCTTTGTTATCTTCCTTTCAAGATATCGCTTTATCCCCAAAAATTTGTTTTGCAGGTGAAGTAGGACTTAATGGTGAAATTAGAGGTGTTACTAAAATTGAAACCCGTATTAAAGAAGCCGATAAACTTGGATTCGAAAAAATAATTATTTCTGGCTATAATGCGCCTAATGCAAAAAATTTAAAAACGAATATCGAGATCGTGTCTTTATATAAAGTTGAAGAATTATACAAAAAATTTTTTGTATGATTTGTACTTGGCATAATCCATTTTCTACCCATATTTTAAATCCCATTCGAGAGAGTTTTAATCGTTTGTTTTACCCTGAAATATGTATTGGTTGCGGCTTTGACGTCATCCCTACCAATCAAAATCTTTGTTTTGACTGTTTACAAAAATTACCCAAAACTGGCTATTTTAATCAACCACAAAATTTAGTTGAACAAATATTTTGGGGACGTGCTCCTGTAACCAAAGCCGCAGCACTTTTTTATTTTACAAAACAATCGCTGTTGCAACATTTAATTTTTAATCTTAAATATAAAAACAAACCAGAGATTGGTATAACATTAGGACGTTTATTGGGATTAGAATTAAAACAGTCCACATTATATCAACATATCGATTATTTAGTACCTTTGCCCCTACACCCCGAAAAGCAATTTCAAAGAGGTTACAACCAAGCCGAAACAATTTGTAATGGGATTCAAGAAACCTGGCCAATTCCTATTAATAATACAACTTTAGTTCGGATCCATAAAACAACAACTCAAACCAAAGAAAATCGAGTCAATCGGTGGCAAAATATGTCTGAAGCCTTTGCAATTCAAAATAATGATTTAGAAGGGAAACATGTATTGTTGATAGATGATATTATAACGACCGGTGCTACTTTGGAAGCCTCTGCAATTCAATTGTTTAAAGGTATGGCATCTTCAGTGAATATTGCTACAATTGCCTATACAATAATTCAATAAAAAGATTAAGTCAAATCTAATTTTTCTTCATAATGCACGCCTTTAGACGTATATTCTATATAATTTAAGTCTTTATGATAGGTTTCCTTAATAAAAATAAAGGCAACTAAAGTTATTGCATAAACTATAATGCCCGTATAGACAATACTTGGGATAAAATTGTAGTGGTAGGTTTGTTGAAATAAGGTAATAAATAAGAAATTAAACAAATAAATAGAGCCTCTTACCATGTTGGGAATAGTAATGGCGGCAGTAGCTCTAAGATTTGTACCAAATTGTTCAGCAGCCATTGTTATAAATATTGCCCAAAAACCCGTGGTTAATCCTAACAAACCAGATAAAAAGTACGATTTATCAGCAGAATTATTAAAAGGACTCAAAAATAAACCAATACAAATAATATTTGCAACATAGTAAAGAAATAGGGCTTTTTTTCTACTTTTTAGCCAACGGCAGATAAAACCCATTAAAAAATCCCCAATTGCCAAAAATAAATAACAAATCATAACACATTTACCAGGGTTAACCGAGGTTGAAGTTTCATTATGAGCAATAGCTATTTTATTACTATAATTTATAAGAATACCAATTGTAAACCAAGCTGGAAACCCAATTAGGATACCGAAAAGATATTTTTTAAATCTTGAAAAGCTAACAAAAAATTGGAAAAAATTTCCCTTAGGAATATGCGGTTGCGATTTTAACACTTCATAATGATGCGACTCGTTTAATTTTATTCTAAGTAATAGTAAAACGATGCCTAAGATTCCTCCAATTTGATAAGTTAAGCGCCAGTTATTCATTGTAACATGATTATAAACAAAATATACTAATACACACCCCAAAATACCTGAGCCTGCAATAATAGAGGTGCCAATACCTCTTAATTTTTTAGGTAAATGTTCTGAAACTAATGTTATTCCCGCTCCTAATTCGCCTGCCAATCCAATGCCCGTAATAAAACGCATCCATTTATATTGGTCGATTGTTTGAATATAAGCAGTGGCAAAATTAGCTAATGAATATACTAAAATAGACCCTAATAAAATTTTGATACGGCCTTTTTTATCGCCTAAAATTCCCCAGAGAATACCGCCTAATAACATACCAAACATTTGATAATTTAAAACGGATGCACTATCGGCAATTTCATGAGAGTGATTCTGCCCGTTTAGCTCTAAAATACTTTTAACTCTTACAATATTAAAAATTAAAATGTCGTAAATATCTACAAAATACCCTAAGGATGATACGATAACCGGTGCAGACCACAATTTGTTAGACTTATTAGAATACATAAGAAATTTGAATAAGAACAAATATACAATATTTTAGAATATTATTTTAAAATATTTTCTAATTATACATAAAAATGTCCGATTTATAATTATTTTCAGTACAATTTTAATGTAAATTCTACTTTTAAAATTATTAAATTCCTAATGATTGTTGAAATAAAATTTTGCAGTTCTTTTAAAGGTAGGTATTCTACTTCTAAACGCATTTCCTATCAGTTTAAGACTGGGGAACATGCATTAATTTTTTATAATATTATTCTGTATCAATACTATCTTTATAATTTATCCATTAAATGATATAAAATTTTTGTATATCAACCTTTCTTAAGCCATTTTGATATAATTTTAAAAAAAAACAATAAAATGAAAATTATTTAGTAACTTTGCAAACTGCTTTAAAATATGTTAAAAAGAATTGCTTTTAGTTATATTTTGGGTTTTGTTTTGGGATATTTTGGCTTCTCTCAAAATAATCCAGAATCTTTTTATGATAAAGGCGTTAAAAGTTTTCAAAATAAAAATTACAAAAATGCTGTAGAAAATTTTACCAAAGCCCTAAAAATAAGACCAGATTATTTGTCTGCACTTTATTTTAGAGGAAGTGCTTATATGGCAAAAAAAACTTATGACAAAGCTGTTTATGATTTTTTAAAAGTTACTGAATTAGACCCAGAATATGCCTTAGCCTATTATCAACTGGGCAAAATTTATTATATTGAAAAATCATACCCAACTGCTATAATTCATTTAAATAATGCCATAAAATTAGTTGATAATAACAGTGAACTTTATTATATGCGTGGTTATAGTTATTTTAAAACTGACCAATTTAACGAGGCTATTAAAGATTTTAAAAATGTTATAGATTTAGACCCCGATAAAACAGATGCCTACTTAAATTTAGGATTAAGTTTATGCGAGCTAAATTTTAAAGAAACAGCTTTAATATATTTAGAACAGTACGCCGCCATAAAAGGTTATAAAAATAAAATACTTTATTGTAAATGAAAAAATTAAAGATTCTTTTTGTGTTTTTTTATATGAGCATCCTATTAAATGCACAAATTTCTAAAACCAATCGTGAGATAACTCAATTTAATAGAGGTAATAAGTTTTACGAAATGAAAGACTACGCTAAAGCCATTGAAACGTATTCTAAAGCAATTTCATTGAATTTAAACGATTATAAAGCGTACCATAGCCGTGGTAATGTCTATTATGATATTTTAGAATTTAATAAGGCTATTGCTGATTATACCGATGCAATTGGTTCTAACAAAAAATATGGGCCCGCCTATTTAAGTAGAGGTATTGCTTATATGGCAATAAATAATTTTGAAAAAGCCTTAGAAGATTTTAATCTTGCCGTTAAACTTTTACCAAGTGAAAGTTCCTCTTTTTACAATCGTGGAAAAGCTAATTTTGAACTTAGTCAATATCAAGAGGCTATTAGTGATTTTACTGAAGCCTTAGATATCGACCCTGATAATCTTTATTATTATTACAATCGAGGACGCACTTATGTAGAATTAGATGAAACAAACTTGGCTGTTGCCGATTTAACAAAAATACTTAAAAAAGAGCCTAATAATCCAAAATTTATTGAATTAAGAGGCTTAATTTATTTCCACAAAAAGGAATATATTAATGCCCTAAACGATTTTTCTACTTTAATTAAAGCCAATCCTAAGAATATAAGTTTTTTAATCAATCGTGGAAAAACTTACGTTGCATTACATGATTTTAACAAAGGATTAAACGATTTTAATGATGTTTTAGATATCAAAGACAAGAATGATGTGGCATTATTTTATAAAGGTGTGTGCTTTTTTAAATTAAATGATTTTAGACGTTCAAAAGAATACTTTAATAAAGCAATTGATTATAACCCTAAGGATAGCCAATATTATTTTTATAACGGTTTAGCAAACATACAATTAAGAGGCTATTTAGACGCTATTTTACAATTCAATAAAGCCATTGAACACAGTAAAGAATTTAAAGACGCATTTCTACAAAGAGGCATTGCTTTTTTTAATTTAGAGGAATATTATAAGGCTATACAAAATCTAACTAAAACAATTGAAATTGACCCCAAAGATTCTATTGCTTATAACTATCGTGGGCTTTCAAATACCGAACTTTCAAATTTTGACGAAGCTATTAACGATTTTAGTATGGCATTAGAAATAAGCCCCAATTATTCTCAAAACTACCTTAATAGAGGTTTACTTTATTTAAAAACTCAAAAATACCCAGAAGCCATTGCCGATTTGTCGAAAGCCATAGAATTTGATAGTAAAAATTTAGACTTATATTCTAATAGAGGGTTAGTATATTTAGCTCAGGAAAATTATAATGCTGCCCAAGCCGATTTTGAAAAGACCATCAGTTTACAAAAAAATTATGCGAATGGTTTTTATAATTTAGGACTCGCTACTTATAAACAAAAAAATTATGCCAAAGCCCTTACTAATTTTGATAAAGCAATCGAATTTAATTATACCAATTCTTCGCAAGTTTATTATTTAAAAGGGCTATGTTATTTAGAATCAAAAAATTATCGTAGTGCTATAACAAATTTTGCCAAAGCTATCGAAAAAAACAATAAATTTGATTTAGCATATTTAAAAATTGGCATTTGTCATATACAAACCAAAGAATATTCTGAAGCAGTTAAAAATTTTACAAAAGCAGTATCAGAAAACAATGCCTTAGAGGATGCTTTTTATTTTAGAAGTCAAGCGTATTGTTTTTTAAAACAGAAAAATTATGCCGAATCTGATTATAATTCCTATATAAGGCTTGGTGGTACAAAGCCTATTCCTCAATGTAAATAAGACAATTTTATTTTAGTTCGCTCGCTAATTTATTTAAGCTATTGGTATAATGTTGTTGTGTATTAAGTCTTATTTTTATTTTCAAATTTTTAAAAGCATGCTGGGCTAAGGCTTCGCTATTTTGATATGGAATTGCAAAATTAAATAAAACAGCGAAATTTCCAGATTTTAACCCTAATTCTAAATACCCACTCGGATTAAACCAGGCAAAAATTTGGTCATTAGGGGCGGCATAGTAATCTTCGAAAATTTTTTTTATAATATGATTAGAAATTACTTCGATTTCAAAGGGGTTATTTTTCACAATATTAGTAAAATCATCTACTGTTAAATTAAATATAACATGTCCATTAAAATCGATGTGCAAGGCTTCTACTTCAAAATTTGTAACATTAAAAGAACCAATGCGTTTAGGAAACAATTTAAGATAATCGTTTGTTTCAGGAAGTAACTTTGGAGGGTTGGGTGGATTTAAAGCACTCTGTTTTAATATTTTAATCAACCATTCTACTACATCCAAAAAGTTCTTTTGTTGGTGTAACTTAATTGCCCATGTTTTAAACTCTTCTCTATTAAAAAACTGAGTAATAAACCCGTTATTGGGACAAACTACAGATTTATTTTCAAAATAAAAAAACAAATATTCTCTAAAATTTTGTTTTAATATAAGATGAATTGAGTTCGCAGGATAATGCATTAAAGCACTTTTAAACAAATAAACAGTTTGCGCTAAAGAATAATTGGATTCATGGTTTAAATTTTCTACAGTATAATCTGTAAATAATGCTTGAATTTTTGATTTTATAACCGCTGTATAATAATTATTGCTTCCTAAGTCTGAAGAAACTGTAAACAGATTCATCATTTAACAAGTTTATTATTTTTATAATAAAAACGGTAAATAAAAAACTTTGACCATTTAGGGAAAAAACGTGAAAAATTAAAAACTTTTCTTGCCTGAGAACCGATATTAATAAATTTAGGCTTCTTTATAATCCCTTTTAATATCAATTCTGCACAATCTTCAGAAGTCATCATCGTCTCTTCATTTAATTGTGATTTTTTATCATTATCAGAAGACTCGAATGCATCGCTTTTTCGTATGTTGGATTTAATATAACCTGGTGCTACCCACATAACATGCACATCTTCGCTTAACAATTCGTGAGCAACCGATTCAGTAAAACCATGAATTGCAAATTTTGAAGCCGAATAGGCAGAGCGTCCTGGTATTCCAGCAAAGCCAGCAACTGAAGTTATATTTACAATAATGCCCTTTTGGTTCATTAAAAAAGGTAAGGATTTTTTAGTACAATAAACCATGCTCCAAAAATTAATGTCTAAAACTAACTTAAATTCGTTTAAATCCATTTCTTTAAACAAACAGCGCTTACTGATACCTACATTATTAATTAAAATATCAATAGTGCCAAAAATTTCAATAGTTTCGTTGATAAATTTATTACATTCATCTTCAAATTTTAAATCGAAAATTTTAATAAAAAAGGGGTACTTTAAATAAGATAGCTGTAATTGGTGTATTTTATTATGATCTCTACCACATGTTGCAACCTTAGCACCACGATGTAAAAGGTTTTCTACCAAGGCTTTACCTATACCATCTGTTCCGCCCGTTACAACAACAACTTTATCTTTATAAAAATTCATAATGCACAAAGTTAAATAAAATAACCTTATTATAAAAAAAAATTAAAAAATATTTATTGAAAGGCATAAAAATTTAAATCTCAACGTAAAAATTGAATACAAATTCTGGCAAATAACATCAAAAAAGCTAATTAAAACCTTATTTATATTTAAAGAAGTTACAATATAAACACATAAAGAACCCAAATGGCGGTTAATAAATAACTTATAGCAATTATTTTGTTGGTTATAGCTGAATTGATTGAAAACATATCGACAATTTTTTTCCCTACAAACGAATATAGCAAAAAAGCCAAAGCACTTCCTAAACAGGTAAAAATGCAAAACGCAGTGATTGAATTTATAGACAAAGATAACCATTTTTCTTGTACAAATAACTCACCTACAATAATATAATATCCAAATTGTTGAGGATGGCAGTAACTCCAAAAATATCCTCGTCGAATAATAGATTCTGCATCTTTATACGGCGAAGATTTGGGTTTAATCATTTTAATTTCTATACATGTCCATATAAACATTCCAAAACATAAGACAATTATCGTAAATTTAACTATCATATCGATCCACGATAATTCTTTAAGGAAATAGATAAAGTTTAAAATTAAAAAACTATAAATAAACTCCATCAAAATAGCATTTATAAAAAATAACGTATATCTATTATTATTATTTATACGCTTTAATTCAATAAAACTAAGGGTTATTGTAGATGGAATTAAATAGCCATACAATCCAACTAAAACGCCTAAATATGTTTTCATTTTAATACTTTTTTACGATATATTGCATCATTTTTGGAAATTTCAAAAAACATTTTAAGGGTTAGGGTTGGTACTTTATTTTTAATATTATACATAGAAATTTTATAAAGATAACTAAGATGTTCAAGAAGTACTTTTTGTCCTTGCCAAAATGAAAATCCAGGGTGATAAATATGGGTGGGGACACTGCCTGCACCATTAATTTCTATAATTTTAAAGTGAATGCCTTGTGCTAGTTCATGTAAATTATTACATTTTACGTCTAACCGTGCAAAATTAACTTGATTCATTTCTGAAAACAATCTCGAAAATTGCGCTTGCAATTCCGGAGTACTTTGGCATGTGGCATTTAAAAATATGGCACCCTTTGCATGATTTCCAATACTATTTAACACAATGGTTTGATTGTTGCTAATAATATGATGCCATTGATTCCTAAAGATTTTTTTTAAATTAAAGTATTGAATAACTGCACGGTTGTTATTTATAATTAGATCTTCTAAAGTATTGATTCCATCGCCTATTACAACTAAAGGAATTTTTTGAGTAATAGAACTAATAAATCCTTCATTTTTATTAGGTAATTTTATGTAAAAAACACCGTATTCATTTGGCAACTTAATATACTCTTGAATAACAAAATCTAATCGGTGTTTATTGTAATAGTTTTTTAAATCTGATTCATTTGCTATTTTTTCTACTTCCCAGCCCATGCCACCTTTATCTGGTTTAGCAATAATTGGATAATTTAATTTGTGGTTTACTATTAAATTTTTTAACGCGTCAAAACTCGTGTTTTCGGTTATTAAAAGAGTGAGAGGTTGCCATTCTTTAGGCATCATATTATAGAGGTCAAATTTAGATTCTCCAAACATACCTCCAGTATAAATACTTGGGTTAGAAGCGCTTAAAAAGAAAATACGTTTAGATTTTATCACCAGCCACGTATAATAAAAAGCGCTAAAAAAATAAACAATCCATCTTGGCCAATATTCCCAATTAGTTAATTTTATAAATACTATTTTAATATATATATATATAAATTTCATAACACTTGAGGTAAGTTTAAGGTTTTATTAAGCGATGTATTGAGAAGATTTTTATATTCAAAACAGACGGAATTGGGTTCTATGGTAATCATACTAATACTTATGGTTTTAACAAGGTTATTTCTATTTAATAAAAATCCGTTTTCATCGTTGATATACGTATTAAAAAAATCTAAAAGAGTTTCATAATTATTGATATCATGATTGTTAAGATAATTTTCAAATAATTGGGTTCGATATTGTTTTATATCTGGGGAATATAAAGTTGCCGATGACCAAATATAAGGTTTAGTATTTGGTAGTTTATTAAAATATTTATTGTTGCCTGTCCAAATAAATTCGTATAATAAGTTTTCAAATACAATTACTAAACGAAAGGGTTCTATTTGATCTAAATCAATTTTTTTTAAAAAATCTAAAGGGTTACGTTGCGATACAATGTCTTCAATAATGGTTCCGCGAGATGCACGATAATTGGGTTTTTTAACATGATTTACAAAACCCCCGTTAAGTAAAATAAAAACAGATTGTTTATGATTAGCAGCAATCCAAGACACTCTATTATTATTGTTATTCAATGCTTTAAGTGAAATTGGACTTAATATTTCATAATTATTTTCTGAGAAATATTGAAGTGTGGTATCGATGCCTCGGCTGGGATCTTCATCACGATTTGAACTTAAAAAATATCCACTTGGGGAAGGAATGAATAATACGGTACACATACTATTTAGTGTCCTTTTTTATACTGCATAGTAGAATAAGCAACGCCTAAAAAATTGTTTTCTAAAGGTATATTAAGCTCTATGAGTCCTACCTTAAACATGGCGAGATGATGTATAATATGATCTAATTGCCATAATAATTCGCGTTCAAAATTTGTTTCAATATATTCTTCTATGTTTGAATGCATTTCAGTTATTTTAATTTTAAGATCTTTATTAGGTTTAATAAAGCTAATTTTAATAGTTTGTATAGTTTCTAAGACAAGAGTTTTATTAGACTCTAAATTAAGATTTCTAGTTCTGTTAATATAGTCAATACAACCAGATTCATATCCATTTAATAAGCATTGTAACATTTCCAGAATATGTCGTACATGTTGACCAAGGGTGGCATTATGCAAATAATGTAATGGTTGTGAAATTTGGCTTATATCTAATTGAGTTATGGTATTATTTAGTTCATTAAGTTGGTCTTGAATTTGTTTATAGATTATTGTCATGTTAATTATTTTAGGTTTTTGATTATTAAATTTACTAATTCTATGGGTCTGTCTCGGTTAGGTGAATGCGATGTATTAAGCATTTCTATTAAAGTATATTTTTTTTCTTGTGCCCTAAGATAAAACCTATAAAACCTATCTTCTTGAGGAGTTTTATCTTTATCCACTGTAAATACAAAAATACCGGGAATTTTTTCGGCAAGTGGGTTTTTTAAAATGAGTGGGTCAAAAAATGTGTTCTGAGGCTGTGGAACATCTTTAGGATACGGGTCGGAATCCTTAACCCATCTTGGTATATCTACAGAATCGGTTTTGTTTCGTTCGATATACTCTTTCCTTACTTTAGCTGGATCGTTACCAAACGCAGAACTTAAAGATTCTCCAGATTTTGGTAATAGGGCATCAATATAAACTAATGATTTAATTCTTTCAGGAATCAAATCGGCTACACCAGTTATTATCATACCTCCATAACTATGTCCAATTAGAACAACATTATCAAGATTTTCGAATTGAATAAAATGAGTTACGTCTAAGATGTGGGTAGCCAATCCTATATTTCGGTTAATGGCATGAAAATTAGAACCCAGTCCGCTTAAAGTTACGCGATATACTTTATTTCCCTGAATTGTTAAAAGCGAATCCACTGTTTTCCAATCTGCAGTATTACCCCATGCACCATGAACAATTACAAAAGTATTTTGGCAAAAACATGTAACTTGTATAAAGATACATAATACAATTAACAATAAATAATTTTTAAAATTCATAATTTAATTTTAATAGGATACAAAGGTACAAAAAAATATTATGTAATCGTAGAATTTGTCAATATCTTTTTAAACTTGATTTTTGATTAGATTTTTAAAATATTTGTTTTAATTGACTCCAAAGTTGGTAAATGATACCTATTAAAATTATGTAATTTAATATTAGATAGTTAGAGATTTAAAAATTAAAACACGGCATCATGATAGTAAAGAAATTTCCAATTTTCTAATTCTCCTATTTTAGCCCATTGCGATCTTAAATGCATAGATTTTATGGGGTCAAAATCGTAGAAGGTTTTAATTTTATATAATAAAAACTTATATTGTGGGAGTTCATCGCCTCCAAAAAAAACAATATTTTTGTTTGTATCAAATACTTTAAAAACCTGGTGGTATGGGCAATGACCTCCAGATATTTCATAATAAATAAAATCGTCTATCCAACCAGAATCTTGTTCAAGCCACGATATTTGGGATTCAATTTTTAAAAGATTTTGGATAATTACATGCGGATATTTTTCTGGTGCAGTATTTAAAGCATAGTGAAATTCTTGACGATGAATATAATGTTTTGCATTAAAAAAAGTAAGTTGGCTATCGGTTTCAAGATTCGTAAAAAGTCCAGAACAATGGTCTTTATGTAAATGTGAGAGAAGCACCATAGTAATATCATGAGGCTGTATATTTAATTTTTGCAAATTTTCTACAATATTTAATGTGTTATTTTTATTTTTAAATCCTAAACCAAGGTCACATAGTATAAGGTGCTGTTTATGTTTAATTAAAAAAGGCTTGATAGCAACTTTAATAGCATTTTTTACGGGTTCTATACTTGTTGTATTTAAATCTATTGGTGTAAATATTTTGTTATTATCTACCCAATATTCTCCTTCAAAAAGTGGAAATATTTCCATAATTTATCTAAAAACTTTTTGTTTATCAATATCAAATTTCAACAATATAAACAATAATATTGTAAAAGTAAATAAGGATGAGCCGCCGTAACTTATAAACGGAAGTGTTATTCCAATAACCGGAAATAATCCAATAGTCATATTAACATTAATAGCAAATTGCATAAAAAAGAAGCCAACGATGCTATAACCATAAACCCTTGCAAAAGTACTTCTTTGGGATTCGGCAATATTTAATAATCTTAAGATAAAGGTTAAATATATTATTAAGAAGATAGAACACCCCAAAAACCCAAAGGCTTCACCGATTGACGTAAAGATAAAGTCGGTATGTTGAGCTGGTACATATTTACCTTTAGTTTGCGTGCTTTTAAACAATCCTTTACCTAAGAATCCACCGGAACCAACCGCAATCATACTTTGCCTAACGTTGTAATCATCGGGTTTTCGAGATACTAATTTTAAATCTTTTGATATACGTTTTTTATTTTGTGTACAGTCGTAATCTTTTCCGATAAGGCTATAAATTCTTGTACTTTGATAACATTCTAATAAATTATTAAAGATATAAGGCACGGTAAATCTTTGAATAAATACGCTAAAGATTAAAATTATTGCTATAATCCAACCAAGTTTTTTGTTTTTTTTAATTTTTTTTAAATTAAAAAAAAAGAAAAATAAGGCAATTCCTATTAGAGAAATAACTAAGGTATTGGGCTCAATAATTAACGAGGCTAAAACAAGTATCGCAAAGCAAATACTAACAATTAAAATAGAGGCTGGGAATCCTTCGCGATAAAGTGCTATCATAAACGACAAATAGATGATTGCTTGACCTAATTCGTGCTGCAGTATAGATAATATAGCAGGTATAAAAACAATGATAAGGGCAATCATTTTGATACCCTCTTTTTTATTAGCATTATGAGTCATTGATGAATAGTATTTTGCTAAGGCTAACGAGGTAAATACTTTACAAAGTTCGGCTGGTTGTAAATTAAGGACTCCTCCTATAGAAATCCAGCTATTTGAACCGTTAATATTTTCTCCAATTACAAAAGTTAATATCATTAAAAATAACCCAATGCCATAACTAAGGTAGGCAAAACTAACAATTAAATTACTTTCTACTAAAATTATTATAAAGGCAATAATAAAACTGAAAATAATAAAATAAAATTGTTTAGAAAAATTATTATTAAATGAAAATAAAGTACTAAAAAAAGAGGTATTTGCATTATGTTCTACAATAAATACAGCAGTTAACCCTATAAAAATTAAACAAAGATATAAAAACAATATTGTTTTATCAATGTCAAAAAATATTTTTTTTTCTTGTAAGGTCATTGTAATTTATTTAATTAATTTTAATTATTTGTAACAAAAAGCACATTTTATTTTTTGGCATTCCCTTTAGAATTTAGTTTTGATTTAGTGGATTTATTTGAATTATTTTTAGTTTTTTCATTTTTTTTGATAGTTACCTTTTTTTTAATGTCAATATGAGGAATTTGGACTTTTAAACTATCAATAGGTGCTTCGCTTATATAAAAAGTATTTTTATTTTGAATATCTTTATAAAATTGAGAGTTATCTTTATTAATCATTTTTTTATAAATCAAGTCAGGTATTAAGTTTTTATTTGAAATATCATTAAAAGTAGCCATTCTACTGGTAGCTATCGTATCATTTAAGTATTTTTCCATTATGAAAGAGCCAATTGGTCCAGCCCAAGTAGAACCAAAACCAGCGTTTTCAACTACCACGGCAACAACAATTTTAGGGTCGTCTTTAGGAGCAAAGCAAATAAAAATCGAATGGTTTTTTCCATGCGGGTTCTGCGCAGTACCTGTTTTAGCACAATATTGAATACCGGGTATTTTTATAAAAGACGATGTTCCGGTTTGTGTAACTTCGTACATCCCCTCAATTATAGGATAATAGTCTTCTTTGGGAATATCATGTATAATATGTTTTGTTTTTAAATTTTTCAATATTTGTTGTTCAGCTGGGGTTGGATTTTGGATATCATCTACAAAATGAGGGTCATAATAATATCCTTCATTAGCAATTATAGTAACCATTTTTGCTAATTGTATTGGCGTCATCGTCATGCGGTCTTGCCCAATCCCTAAAGTTAAAAGATAGCAACTACTCCAATCAGTGGTTTTAAAATCTTGAACATATTGGCTTGAGGTATAAATATTTCCTTTATTTTCACCGGGGATATCAACATGAGTATATTCACCTAAGCCAAATTCTCTTACTTTAGTTGCCCAATTTTCATAGCCTTTTAGAACGCTACTAAATTTATTATTGTCTAAGGTATTTCTAAAAACTTGCAGAAAGTACGAGTTACAAGAATTGGCAATTGCTTGTACAAGATTATTAGCATGGCCTACATTTTTATGTTCACAATTTCGTGGATCACCGCAACCATTATAATTACCATTACAAGGATAGCCCCAGTCTGGTGTAATCACATGTTCGGCAAGACCAATTAATCCGCCAAGTGGTTTGAATGTTGACCCAGGTGGGTACATGCCTTTAATTGAACGGTTATAAAGAGGTTTAGAAGTATCATAAAGCATGCTCACAAAGGCTTTTCTGCGGTTAGGTCCTATTAGAGCATTGGGGTTAAAATTAGGACTACTAGCTAGCGCTATAATAAGTCCTGTTTTAGGGTCAATAGCCACAACACTTCCAATTTTATTTTCTAAAAGTTTTTCAGCAATTACCTGTACCCCAATATCAACACCTGTATAAATATTTCTTCCAGATGTTGGCAATGTGTCATAGATACCATTTTCGTATTTTCCTTGAAGTCTTCCTTTATTATCACGTAATAATCTATTGATACCTTTTTGTCCCATGAGTGTTTTTTCGTATTGTTTTTCTAACCCACTAACGCCAATATAATCGCCCATTTCATAGCCATCATTTTTATTTTTTCTTAAATAAATACTATCTACTTCGCCCAAATACCCTAATAAATGCGCACCAGCGTTTGATGGGTAAAAGCGAACAGCACGTTGCGATAAACTAAACCCGTTAAATTTATAAATATTTTCTAAAAGTTGCGCATGTATTTCATTCGATAAAACCCCCTCAAATACACTTGGTTTAACATACGTGTTTTTATAAATTAAATCGTTCATTCTTTTTTTAAATTCTTGAATTGAAATATGAAGAATATCGCAAAATAAATGGGTATCTAACATTTTAACGTCACTTGGCGTAACAATTAAATCGCAACTCACTTTATTTTCTAAAAGGCTTTTTTTATTCTTATCATATATAATACCTCTATCAGGATAAATTACTTTTAAAAAAATTGAATTAGTTTCAGCGGCAACTTTATACTTCTTATTTAAAATTTGTAAATTAAATAATTGTAAAAATGTTATTGAAAATAATGAAATAATAATTAATTGAATTACTTTATCTCTCCTTTGATTGTTCATTTCATTTTTTTTCGAATTTTAACGTTTGTTTGATAATTATTTAACGTTTTATTTGAAATTTTATTGTTAAATTAAGTAATTTTTAAAATGGAAGCCCAATTCCAAGTTGAAAAGCAAAATTATCTATTTTAAAACTACCCCCACTGTTGTATTTTGTTTCATTCCATTTAAAATTTGAAATATCTATCCAACCATTATTATAAGTTCTGGTTGGGTCTTTTAGTTTAAATCCAAAATCGAGCCGAATGATTAAATAATTGGCTAAATCTATGCGTAAGCCTGTGCCGACAGCAATAGCCAAATCTTGAAACAATCGGCTAATATTAAAAACAGAATTTTTATCATTGGCAGCACTTTTTAAATTCCAAATATTACCTATATCTACAAATAAACAAGAGTTAAATTCTACAGAGCCAAATTTAAACATCTTAAAGCGATATTCTAAGTTGGTTTCAAATTGAATATCACCAAAACGATCTCGGTAAGAATTTAAACCAACTGTGTCTTGAGTTATCGATGACCCTAATCCTAATTGCCTAACTACCCAGCCCCTCATACTATTTACACCTCCCGAAGTATATTGTTTAAAAAAAGGCAATGTAAAAAATTGACTATTAAAATTATAGCCATAACCTCCAATTAATCTATAAGCAAGTTCCCCTTTAGGTAATAATTTTATAATTCTAAAATCAGCATCAATCTTTATAAATTTATAGATGCTATTAGTATTTTTAAAAAGATTTAGCAATAAACCAGACTCTTCAACATTAAATCGAAGTGTTTGTGATACATTTTCAGTTGATTTTTTAAAATTTATGATCATTGTAAAATTCTGCCCAATGACATTTCCTTGATTAAAGGAGGCTAACAAAAATGGATTGGCAGCTAACAACTGTAAAAAGCTATCTCTTTTATTAATTTGATAAATTTCAAAATTCAAAGGACGATAGACAAACAAAAATTGATTTTTGGGTTTTTGATACCGCCATTCGTATCCAAAATTTGCACTAATTACCTGAGATGTAAAATAGGAGTACCTATCTGTATAACCTAAACTTAAATTAATAAAAGTTTTTTTATTTAACAAATTTAGGTTTGGGTTTATAGAAAACGGTAGTATAAATCGAGGAATTAAAATATTAAACCCTAATAATGTATTAAAGGTTTGACTTACTAAGAACCCCGCTGTGTTCGATTTAATATTGATTTCAGTACCTATTTTAAAATTTAAATTTGTGGTATAAGCTCTTTTCAAAAAATTTTTGTTTTTATAAGTTATATTCGTACCTACACCTAATAAATTTGCCGTCGAAGGATCAATCGAAGTGCCAGTATTATTACTTAATTCCAAGTCTAAAATCCAACTTTTGGGTTTAATTGCACTCATAAAAAAATGAAAATCAAGGCTATCACCGTCAAATATAAATTTGGGATTAATTTGCCTCCAGCAATTTAGTAAATTTAAATTTGACACCGTTGTTTTAAATGCACTATCTTTATAAAGACGCCCAAATGCCATCAAACTTTGTGTTTTAAAGATGCTAAGTTTAAATAAATTGGAGGTAGATCGTAAATAAAAATTTTTATTTGTTTTTTGATTAGGCCACGAAGAATATGGCAAAAAAGTATCTAAAAATTGGGTAGGTAATAAATCTGGATAATAATATTGATTCCTAATAAAAAAAATTTTTGTTTGTTCATTATTTGTAAATGGGCTTAACAGAAAATTTAATTTTGCTTCTTTTTTCTTAGATGATGTATCGATATCTGATGATAGGGTATCTACTTCTACAAAAATATTTTCACGCTGAAATTTAGCATATCCATTATTTAATAACAGAATATACAACCTATCTATTTCATTTAAAATTAACTGATTATCAAAAATATTCTGTATTTTCAACTTTGAATAGTAACTGTTTTTTTGAATCAAATTATTTAAACTACTGTCTTTAAAGCTATAACGTATGCTACTAATTCTTGTTGGAACACCTAATTTTATTTTTATATACGTGGTGACTCTTTTTTCTTTTTTATAGTTTGTTATACTAAAACTATCGCTTAAAGATGCTTCAAAATAACCATGAGCATTTAAATAATTTTTCATGACTTTTTTAGTATTTAAAAAATATGAAGAATCAAATTTTATGGTATTTTTGATAGGATTAAAAAACAATAAAAAACGTTCTCGCACTACTTTAAGACTATCGTCCCAATAAGACGAAAGTTCGTTTGTTAATATTTTATTTTGAGAATCGCCTTGCATTATAATTTTATTTTGAGATACATAAGGGACTCCTTTTAAATAATGCTTATGCGTAATTTTTTTATATTGACTACACCCAATCGTAAAAAATATAATTAATATTAAAAAATAGCGTAACTTTGCTTTTAAAATAACCATGTCTCTATCTAAAAACGAAATCCATTTTTTGAAGGCATTTCGCCATAAAAAAGGCTGGGATAGTGCGCCTGATTTTATAGCTGAAGGATTTCGAATATTAAACGAAATAATAGAAAGTAATTTTAAAATTAAAGCCATTTATACCACAAACCAATTAAACATAAAAAATATTGAACTTGCAAAATTAGTAAAAATTGTTGATACAAACCTATTAAATCAAATAAGTCTTCAAACTGCACCACAAGGAATCTTATTTTTAATTGAAAAAAAGCACTATGAATTGCCTAAGACTTTAAATAATCAATGGGCTCTTTATTTAGATGGCATTCAAGATCCAGGAAATGTGGGTGCCATCATTAGAATTGCAGATTGGTTTGGTATAGATTATGTGTTTTTAAGCGAACAATGCGCCCAGTTTTACAACCCCAAAACCATCCAAAGTACCATGGGAAGTTTTTTAAGAATAAAAACAATCACCACGAGTTTAGCGAACCTTAAAAACAACTATTATCCAAATACACCTATTTATGGGGCTTATTTAGAAGGTGAAAACATCCTTGAAACGCAATTTCAATTACCTCCGGGTATTTTAGTAATTGGTAATGAAGGTCATGGTATTAGTACCCACAATACCAATTTTATTCAACGCCGACTTACTATTAAAAAACATGGTCAAGCCGATTCGCTGAATGCCGCAATATCTCTCGGAATAATCCTTTCTCATTGCATTCTACCAATCCATGAATAGTCATGTTACTTATACCCTCTAAACACACCCATTTATAAATTAACTTTGAGAATTTTCTTCTTGAAATACACCTGTTATGGCATACCATCCAAAAATAATTAATCCTATGCAACATGGAACAAACGCCAATAATATAATAAACCATTGTAAGAAAAGGTTTGTTTTATTGATTTCATCTGCATGTACAACCTTATCGAACGCCGTATCAACCATTTTAAAAATTATATAGGGTGCTATTATTATACAACAATAGCCAATTAATTTTTTTAGTATATTTAAAAATTTTACCATATTTTAATCTTATAATTTAATATTTTTATTGTTTTTTAAAAAAACAAGCCCAATAATGAAAGATAAGGATAAGATTGCAATGGGATAATTAAGCCCAATTAAAATATCTCCAGCCGGCAATTGTACAGTTTTGCTCATTTCAAATAATAAAATACCCAAAAAAGGGACTAACCCACCAAATATACCGTTACCTATATGATAAGGTAAAGACACTGCTGTATATCGTATATGAGTTGGAAATGATTCAACCAAAAAAGCGGCTATTGGTCCATAAATCATTGTAAATATTATATTTAAAATTAAAAACAAACCTACGATATTCCAAAATATTTTAGAGCCCACTGTTTTGATTACTGTTTGATTTTGGTCTTTAAAAACTAAATGATTGGTTAAATTTAATACGAGTGATGCATCGGATTTTATGTTACTAGATGTAACAAATTTAACGATACTTAAATTTTGAAAACTATCGTTTTTTGAGGCGTTATTTATTTTAATAAACCCCAGTTGAGGCGGTACAAAAGTTTTTGCTAATAACACGGTATCAATACTTGTGTATCTATAAACACTTTGGTCAGAATAAACCGTATCGGATATTGTTTCTATTAAAATTTCATCTTGATTTTTGGGATTTAAAAATGCTTTACAAGATACGTTTGATTTTTTGTGTACAACCAATTCAGTTCTATTTTTAGCGTCCGTTAGGCTAAAAATTTTCATATAAATAATTTTATAGAATAAAATTCCAAGAAACATAGCTGAAAGTATAAGCCATTTTCTTCCTACTAAATCGCTCATCCAGCCAAAAAACACATAAAAAGGCATTGAAAAAATACTTGAATACAAAATAATATAGCGCGTTTGTGAAAAATCAATTTTACAAATAGTTTCTACAAATATTTGCCCATAAATGCCACCGACAGGACCCATAACCCCCTCGCCTATTAAAGCACCAAATAATATTAATAAAATATATTTTAAATTTTCTTTTTTACCAAAACTATCTTTTAAAGGGTTTTTAGAATGTTTTCCAGTTTCTTTTATTTTCAAAAAAAGTGGTGATTCTTGCATTTTTAGTCTAATGATTAACGATATAAAAACTAAAATTGCACTAAACCAAAAACAATAGCGCCAAGTACCCCAGTCTTTACTAAAATTTGCAATGGATTCTGAACTATCTCCTCTTAAAATTAGTATAATAATTAAGGCTATTATTATACCAAATATAGCTGTGGTTTGAATCCAACTAGTATAATATAGCCTTTTTTATTTATAGGTGCATATTCAGCAACATAAACTGCAGCACCCCCGTATTCGCCCCCTATCGCTAAGCCTTGAAGGAGTCTTAAAAACAATACGATTATTGGTGCTACCCAACCGATTGTGGCAAAAGGTGGTATCAAACCTATCGCAAAAGTAGATCCACCCATTAAAATTACCGTAATTAAAAATGTAAATTTTCTACCAATTAAATCGCCTAACCTACCAAAAAACAAAGCACCAAATGGACGGATTATAAATCCAGCTGCAAAAATTGCTAAGGTACTAAGGAGACCAGCACTTCCGTAATCTTGAGGGAAAAATTTATCAGCTAAAATGGTTGAAAGAATACCAAAAATATAAAAATCGTACCACTCAATGATCGTTCCTACTGATGAAGCCGCAATAATAAATTTTAGTGACTGCTTATGATTATCTGCTGCCATAAAAAAAAATGGTTTGTAAAATTACAAAATTAATTTTAAGATACAATTATTGGCGGTGAGGGAGGGATTCGAACCCTCGGTACAAGTTTTAGCTCGTACGGCGGTTTAGCAAACCGCTGATTTCAGCCACTCATCCACCTCACCAATTTATAACAATATGCAAAGATACATTTTATTTTAAATAAATAAAAATTATAAATACATTTTATTTTTTATATCTACAAGATTTTCTTTCATATTTTGTTGATTCGTTTCAATCATTGTATCTACTGCTTTTATAGAATGAATAATTGTTGAATAGTGATGGTTAAAATGCTTACCAATTTCTACTAAGGTTTTATCGGTATATTTTTTTGCCAACCACATACAAATTTGTCGAGCCTGAACATATTGTCTTTTTCGAGTTGTTTCAAATAATTTTCGATAATTTATATCAAAATGTTCACAAGTAACTTTATGAATCATATCAATTGTCAACTCTTTAGTTTGTTCTTTAACAATATTTTTTAATACTTTTTTTGCTAACCGAATATCCATTTCTTTGTCGTTAGAAGATGAATGCACAATTAAAGAAATTAAAACCCCTTCAAGGTCTCTGATATTAGTGTTTACATTTTCGGCTATATAATTAATAACATCAGGGTCCACATTACTATTGCCTTGCAATTTAAGTTTTAAGTTTATTATTTTAACCTTGGTTTCAAAGTCGGGCTGGGTTAATTCACCGGTTAAACCCCATCTAAATCTACTAAGCAGTCGTTCGTCCACATTGGGTAAATCTTTGGGTGCTTTGTCTGAAGTTAAAATTAATTGTTTGCCGCTTTGATGCAAATGATTAAAAATTGCAAAAAATGCATCTTGAGATTTTTCGGCTACGCTAAAAAACTGAATATCGTCTAATATTAATACATCTACATGTTGATAAAATTGGATAAAGTCATTTACCATTCTTTTTTGACAGTGGTCTGCAAATTGATTAATAAATTTTTCGCAACTCACGTAAAGAACTGTTAAATTTGGATGCAACCGTTTAATGTCATTACCAATAGCATGAACCAGATGGGTTTTTCCAAGCCCTACTTGACTATAAACAACAATGGGATTATAAGGAGTATTTAAACCCGGCGTTTCGGCAATTTTTTTACCTGCAAATATAAATGTTTTATTACAATTTCCTGAAATATAGTTGTCGAAAGTATAAGACGGGTTAAGTTGCGAATCGATTCGTGGTCTTGTTAAACCTGGAACAGTATATGGGTTTTCAATTCTTCCTTCCTTCCAAAGCCCGCCATGAGTATTGATGTTATTATGTAACGCATTATTAGTTGGTAGAATCATTTTTCCATTACGATTTGACGATCCAGAATCAACAGGGATGCGATATTCTAAAGTAGTATTTATTCCCCATACTCTTTTTAAAGTTTTAGCTATTAAACTAACATAAACTTTTTCAATATATTCATAAAAAAAATGTGAAGGGACTTCAATTGTTAAAACATTATGTTCTAATGATATTGGTTTAATAGGTTCAAACCAAGTTTTATAATGATCTAATTCTACGATATCTTTAAATATTTTAAGGCAATCTAACCATTTACTAGTTAACGACTCTGACATATTGATTTCTTAATTGTGCAATGATTACTAAAATTAAAAAAAATTATGAAATTTTTAGAACATCATTCATAACTCTAACATTTTGAGCACTTTTTTCAAAACTAGCTTGTTCCTCAGGGCTTAATTTTATATTTTGAATTGATTCCCATCCCGATTTACCAATGACTACGGGAACTCCTAAGCAAATGTTATTTTGATTATATTCACCTTCTAAATAAACACAGCAGCTTACCAATCTTTTTTCATCATTGATAATTGCTTCGGATAAATGAGCAACCGAGGCGCCTGGTCCGTACCAAGCCGAAGTGCCTAATAATTTTGTTAAAGTTGCACCTCCTACCATCGTATCTTGAATGATGGTATTTTGTATATCTTCGCTTAATAAATCACGAACTGGAATACTGTTCCAAGTAGCGTGTTTAATTAAAGGTATCATGGTAGTATCGCCATGTCCGCCAACTACAATAGCATTTAGATCGGTAGGGGCGCAATGGAGATGTTTAGAAATTTGATATTTAAATCGTGCACTATCTAAGATTCCCCCCATACCAATAATTTTATTTTTAGGGAGACCAGATTTTTTAAGGGTTAAATAAGTCATTGTATCCATAGGATTGCTTACGATAACTATAATAGTATTAGGTGAATGTGTTAAAACATTCTCAACAACTGATTGTACAATACCAGCATTAGTTCCGATTAATTCTTCACGAGTCATTCCAGGTTTACGGGGCAAACCAGATGTAATAACAACGATTTCTGAATCAGCCGTAGCTTTATAATCATTCGTTACTCCAATAACAGTCGTATCATAATTTAACAATCCTTTAGTTTGCATGATATCTTGGGCTTTGCCTTCAGCTACGCCTTCTTTAATATCCAACAAAATCAATTCTTGAACTAAATCGCGTCTGGCAATATTATCAGCCGATGTTGCTCCCACAGCGCCTGCACCTATAATACTCATTTTCATAATATATAATTTGTAATTTTAATAAAATTTGAGCAAAGATAATGAATTTTTCTTTTAATTGAAAAAAAAAATGAAAAATAAATGAAAAATAAAAAAATGCAAAAAAAATGCAAAAAAAATGCAAAAATAAAAAAAATAAAAAAAAATAGCCCTAATTTTTTAAAATATTTAAAAAAATATATTATAAAACACGATGAAATCTAAAAAAATTGTAACTTTGCGGCTATGCATATTATAGATACAATAAACAACGCCCCTAACACCTTACTATCATTGGAAATTTTGCCTCCTCTTAAAGGGAAAAAAATAACAGATTTGTTTTCTCATTTAGATAAATTAGTAGAATTTAATCCGTCTTGGATAAATGTTACTTATCACCGCAGCGAAACCATGTTTCGGAAAAATGAAAGCGGAAATTTCGAAAAGGTTGAGATTAGAAAACGACCTGGGACTGTTGGAATTTGTGCAGCTATTAAAAATTATTATAAAATTGAAGCTGTACCCCATTTAATTTGCGGAGGTTTTAGTAAACGTGAAACAGAGGACGCTTTAATTGATTTGCACTTTTTAGGGATTGATAATGTGTTAGTATTAAGAGGCGACCCACCCAAAAACGAATCCCAATTTGAAGCCAATAAAAATGGACATAATTATGCTATTCAATTAGTAAATCAAATTCAAGCACTTAATAAAGGTATCTATCTTGATACAGATATTATTAACGGAAGTAACACAAATTTTTGTATGGGTATTGCAGGCTATCCCGAAAAACACATCGAATCACCCAACCTTGATGAAGACGTCTATTTTACTAAGCAAAAAGTTGAGGCTGGGGCTTCTTATATTATGACCCAAATGTTTTTTGATAACGCAAAATATATTAATTACGTAGAAAAATGCAGACAAATCGGTATTAACGTGCCTATCATACCTGGTTTAAAACCTTTAACAAACAAAAATCAACTTCATACCCTACCTAAAATATTTAATATTGAAATTCCTTATGCTTTATCACATGAATTACATAAATCAAAAACAGACAAAGAATTTGAAACCATTGGTACTGAATGGCTTATACAACAAAGTAAAGAACTTAAAAAACTGGGTGTACCCGTTTTACATTATTATACACTTGGTAAACCCGAGGTAATTAAAAACGTTATAAAAAATATTTTTTAAAATATATTACTAAAAATTTGTTTATTAGAATTATTTATAATAATTTTGTTAAATATTTTTTTAAATGATTCTTTTATTTAGTTACTTTTATCTTCATGTTGTGCATTTATGGCATTAGATAAACGATTTTTGCCTTTTGTTCCAAGTGGACATTTAAAGGTTTGGGTTTTAGTACCTCATGTATTAACATGTAACCAAGATATCAACTATTATTATGACTTTAAAGAAAGTTATAAAGAATTTGAAACCTGTTTTCAAACTTTAAACATCAGTTGGGTCTGGTTAGCTATCACCAATAAAAACTATAAAGAGAAAATTTCAAAAATAAAAAGAGAAAAAGAAGATGGGGTTTGTTTTCCAGTTGTTTTTAATATGTGTGACGGTGATGACATAAACGATGTACCAGGTTTGAATATCATTCAATATTTAAATGAATTACAATTAGTTTATACAGGCGCCGATACCTATTTTTATAATATAACAACTTCTAAAATTAAAATGAAATCATGTTTTGATGAACATCAAGTTTGTACGAGTTTTTGGAAAGTGCTGTTAGATTCTAATCTGCAACAAGTTTTTGATAGTATTACCAAACCTATTATTATAAAGCCATCTGTATCTGCCGGAAGTTTAGGCATTGGCGTACAAAATGTTGTTAACAGTTTTGATGAATTTAAAAAAATATACCTCAAACTAAAAAAATCAAATACGTCCGAATGGAAACTTAATCATGGCGGATTTTTAGCTGAATCGTTTATTAAAGGGTGCGAATTTACTACTTTTATAGTAGGCAGTTACTCATTCCCAAAATTAGCTAAAATATATACACCTGTTGAACGCATATTTCATGCATCGTTACCAGAAGAAGAAAAATTCTTGTCTTATGAAAGGCTTTGGGAAATTTATGAAAATGAATCCTCTATGCCTAACCAAGAAGATTTTTTTCAATATCATTTACCACCTCCAGAACTTATTGAAGAGATAAAATCTTTAAGCTGGCAAGCCTTTTGTGCCTTAAAGGGAATGGGTTATGCTCGTGTTGATTTAAGATACGATACCCAAACCAAAACTTGCTACGTTTTAGAAGTAAATGCGCAATGTGGTTTAAGTGAAGATGAAAATTTTACATCTATAGGTGCCATATTAAAATATAGTAATCTTGGATTCGATGATTTAGTCATTGATATCATTAATGACGCTTTTGCCAGACGAACTATAAAATTTTAAATTCATGATACAGTTTAAAGGATTAAAAATTTGTGTACTTCAACCAGATTACTCAACTACAAATGTTGCATATAAATATTATGATCCTGTAAGGAATTTAAATCATTTAATCCCAGAAGCCCATTTTACTTACATACTTTTAAATAAATTAACAACCTATAGTCAATTAAAAACCTTAAAATACCAAGGGTTTGATATTTTTGTTAATTTATGCGAAGGTTATTTAGAGTGGAAGATACCTTCCATTGATGTTATATATTGTTTAGATTTATTAGATTTACCTTATACAGGTAGTCCTATAAATTTATACGATCCCTCGAAGAAGCTTATGAAATATGTAGCATTTTGTCAAGGTGTTAAAACGCCACATTATCATTATATTGAGAAAATAGAACAATTAGTTAGGCTAGAAAATTTAAAATATCCATTATTTATTAAACCTGCAAAAGCTGGCGATAGTTTGGGTATTGACACAAATTCGCTGGTGCATAATTTTAAAGATCTTACTAAAAAAGTCAAGTCGGTTTTATTAGAATTTAAAGATGTGTTAATAGAAGAATTTATTGATGGGGACGAATATACGGTCTTAGTTTATCACGATGCAGTTATTCAAGAATATGTGGCATTGAACCCCATTCAGTATATTTTCCCTTCACATTACAAATATAAAACATATCAACAAAAAACGTCCGAGCTCCATCCCGAAGCCAATATTCCATGTGCCCCGGGAGAACTCAATGATGCTCTTAGGCGTCAAAGTGTCAATATATTTAAGGGTTTTAACGGCAAAGGTTATGCCCGTTTAGATTTTAGAGTAAATAAAAATAATGAAATTTTCTTTTTGGAAATAAATTTTGCATGTTCTGTATTTTATACCAATGGATTAGAAGGCTCGGCGGATTATATTTTAAAATACGACCCTTTAGAGTCTTCAGGGTTTTTAAAAAAAATCATCGAAGATGGCATACAACGATTTGAAGTGCGCAAAAAACTCTACGAAATTAAACCCACTAAAAATGCTGGTTATGGCATATTTGCTCTTAAAGATATTGCCAAAGGCACCTTGGTTTTTAAAGGAGAAGAAAAGCCACAACGCATTGTAACATTAGAATATATACAAAATAATTGGTCATTAGAATCTTTCGAAGATTTTAAACGATATGCTTTTCCTATATCTGATACACATTATATTTTATGGGATTTAGACCCCAACGAATGGGCACCCCAAAACCATTGTTGCGATGCCAATACTATTTACCATGGTCTCAATGTTTACACAACTAAAGACGTAAAAACCGGTGAAGAACTCACCTTAGACTATGCTAAATTTTCAAATCGGTTGATGGAACCATTTCAATGTTCTTGTAATTCTATTCATTGCAGGGGGTATATACAAATTAATTAAAACAAATATATTATGAAATCAAAATTATTACTTTTATTATTATTGATAACTTTGGTCAATAAAAATCAAGCTCAAAATAATATGGACAGTCTTGCCAAAGAAGCTGCTAAAAGCGAACAATGGCAGCCTGTGCCTCCTGTTGTTACCCCTGGTAAAACCTGTGGGGCACCTCCTAGTGATGCTATTATTTTATTCGATGGGAAAAATTTAGATAATTTTGAAAAGAAAGATAAATCCAAAGCTGCATGGACATTAAATAACGATGGAACTATGACAGTTGTAAAAGGATCTGGTGATATTCAAAGTAAAGAAAAATTTGGAAGTTGCCAACTGCATTTAGAATTTAAAATGCCATCAGACATTGCAGGTTCAGGACAATCACGGGGTAATAGCGGTATCTATTTTATGAAACGTTATGAGCTTCAACTATTAGATAATTTTAATAATTCTACCTATAGCAATGGTCAAGTTGGCAGTGTTTATAAGCAACATATTCCTCTTGCTAATCCTTCAAAACCGCCAGGAGAATGGCAATATTATGATATTATTTTTATGCGACCTATTTTTTCTGACAATGGAATTGTATTACGCCCTGCAACTATCACCGTTTTTTTAAACGGTATTTTAATTCAAAATAATGTAACCATTTATGGAAATACTGTGTGGGTTGGCGCACCACAATATGAAAAACATGCAGACAAATTACCTATTTTATTGCAAGATCATGGATTTGATGGTGGCAATCCTATAAGTTTTGCTAATATTTGGGTTAGACCTTTAGAAAATTAAATTATGCAAATTCCAAATTTTGAAACGAGTATTTTTACAACGACATCTCAACTTGCCTTACAACACAATGCCATAAATTTAGGACAGGGTTTCCCAGAATTTCCAATGCCATTAGGGTTAATTGAAGAGGTTAATAAAGCCATGATAGAAGGGCATAATCAATATGCACCTGCATCGGGTGCTTCGTCATTAAGAATAGCCATTGCCGAAAAAATCCAATTTTTACATCAACAAACTCTTAATCCAGATCATCAAATTTTAATTACACCGGGTGGTTCTTATGCGTTGTTTATTAGTCTGATGTCTTTAATTAATAAAGGTGATGAAGTAATTATTTTAGAACCGGCTTTTGATATTTATAAACCCTTAATACAATTACCTGAAGGCATCCCTATTCCAATTGAATTAAATTTTCCAAATTTTGATGTTCCTTGGGATGAAGTAAAAGCCAAAATAACATCTAAAACAAAAGCTATCATAATAAATACACCCCATAATCCAAGTGGAAAATTATTAAAAGAGTCTGATTTTGAACAACTTATAGAAATCGTAAATCATCACAACATCAAAATTATTAGTGACGAAGTGTATGAACATATTTGTTTTGATGGTTTTAAACACCGTTCAATTTTAGATTATCCAGCTCTTATGTCTCATAGCATTGTTTGTTTTTCATTTGGAAAATCGTTTTCGTGTACGGGTTGGAAAATTGGGTATTGTATTTCGTCTGAAAGCATCATCAAAGATCTTAAAAAACTACATCATAATATTGTATTTTGTGTTGACCATCCCAAACAAATCGCTTTAGCTCATTATTTAAAAGAACCCAATAACTACTTGCAATTAAGTGCAACACTTCAAGTTAAAAGAGATTTATTAAGGACTTTATTAAAGGATTCCAATTATACCTTATATCCAGCTCATGGTACTTATTTTGAATGTTATGGGTTTGAAAAAATTTCAAATTTATCGGATACTGAATTTAGTCAAAAATTAATTACGAATCATAAAATAGCAACAATTCCTTTATCTTATTTTTATTCAAAAAAAACGGATCATAAAATTGTAAGAATATGTTTTGCTAAAAACGATGATACTTTAGTTGAAAGCGCACAAAGGCTTAAAAGCTATGTTTAAAATAAAATGTATTGTGATATGCATTTATATTACTTATAATATTTTTTTGCCAATCTTGCTTAACATTTAGAAAAAAACCAATTTCAAAATTGGTAATTTCAAAAAATAATAGTACTTTTGCTTAAAATAAACGTAATCTATGAAAAAAACAAGCCTTTTTTTTAATGCTATCTGTATGATTGCATTTTTAATTACAAGTTGTAATAATGGTAATAATAACATTGAAATGGATGCTAAAAAAGTAGCTGAACTTCAATGCCAAGCCAAAACATTGTCGCAAAAAGCAGCATCCGGCGATGTCTCTGTTTTACAAGAAGCTGTAAGAGTTGAAACCGAAGCGGCAGATCTCTATTTAGAGATGTTAAAAAAATATCCTTCGAATTCAGAAAAACTTAAATTTGATGATATTATCTTAAAAGAGATGAACTTATGCCAAGACAAAGAACTTGAATAATTAGAACTACTTCGCTTTACATTAACTCTTCATGTTCATTTTTATTTGTGATAGTTGGGTAAATTTGTATAATATTTCGTTGTAAATTTTTTAATCCTGCTCTTTTTAAACTTGTTTTTCCAAATTTTTCAACAAACACTTCGTTTGTAATATCTAGCCAATCTCTTGCGGTCATTTGTAATAATTCTGGAATAGGTTCAAATTCTAATGTTTGATGGGGGTTACTAAATTTATTCCAAGGACAAACATCCATACAAACATCGCATCCGAACATCCAATTATCAAAATTTGTTTCTAATTTTTTTTCAAAATTCGATTTTAATTCAATCGTAAAATAACTGATACATTGATTTGCTTTGATTACTTTATTAGGCAAAATAGCTTGGGTTGGGCAAGCGTCAATACAACGTGTACAGGTGCCACAATAATCTTTGATATATGGGGCATCATAAGGTAATACCACATCTACGATAAGCTGTGCTAAAAAAAAGTACGATCCTTGTTGTTTGGTAATTACATTTCCATGCTTCCCAATCCAACCTAATCCAGCCTCCTTTGCCCATGATTTTTCTAAAATAGGTGCTGAATCTACTAACAATCGGGCTTCAAATAAACCAATAATTTCTTGTATTTTTATTAAAAAAAGTTTTAATTTTTTTTTAATTACTTTATGATAATCAAGCCCCCAAGCATACTTTGATATTTTAAGTTCGTTTTGGTTTGGCTTTTTTTCTGGAAAATAGTTAAGTGCTAAACTAATGACCGATTTAGCGCCGGGCATTAATTTTTGAGGGTCAATTCTTAAGTCAAAATAATTTTCCATATAAGTCATATCTCCGTGATAACCATTATGAAGCCAGCGTTCTAGCCTTTTAGCGTCTTCTGTTAACGCACGCGCCTTGGCTATACCACAAAACCGAAATCCTATTAAATATGCTTCACGTTTAATTTTTTCAGCTAAATTATCTGGCATATTTTGTAAACTTAGAAATTTGTTGAATAACAATAGCTAACACAATTAATCCTAAACTACCAATGGCATTGAGCCATAAAAATCCAATGCCAATAATTCCAAAATAGTTTAATAAAAAAAAGATGATAACAAAAAACTCAGTTATTATCGCCGACCAAAATGTGGCAAACCCTTTAATTTGTGGCAAAAAGAAACCGACTAAAAATACGCCTAAAATAACGCCGTAAAATAAAGACCCAAGTACATTTACAACTTCAATTAAACTTCCTAATCGTGATGATAAAATAGCAATTAAAATTGCAAAAATACCCCATATCACAATAATTGTTCTAAATTTTTTAATATATATTTTTTCATTTTCAAAATCAAATGTAAAAAATGACTTAAACTCAATCATTGTACTTTTGGCAAGTGCGTGCAAAGCCGGTGCAATGGACCCCCATGATGCCATAAACAAGAGTGCTAACATCATGCCAAGTAAGCCAGTTGGTAAATTATTTTTTAAAAAATATATAAAGATATAGTTCGTGTCGTTTAGGTCTGCCGATGGTATGGCTTTTTTTAATGTTATTTTAAACTGTTCTTGTAATTTTAATTTTGACTCTTTAATCTTGTTTACTTCAATGGCATTATTTGAGCCATCTTGAGCTAATATTTTTTTTTCGATAGCATTCAATACATCGTATTGCAAACGATAACTTTCTAAGGTTTTACTATATGTGGTTTTAAGCGCTTTATCTACTAATGGTTGATTAAAAAAAATGGGTTCCGAACTGTTGGTATAAAATAAATAAATTAAAATTCCTATAAATAATATACCCAATTGCATGGGTATTTTTAATAAAGCATTAAACAATAATCCTAATTTAATATTTTTAATATTTTTACCTATAAGATACCTACTTACTTGCGATTGGTCTGTACCAAAATAAGAAAGTTGTAAAAAAAATCCTCCAATCATGCCACTCCATAAATTATATTTATCGTTCCAATTAAAATTACCTTTATTAAAACCTGAAGTAAACACTTGAAGTTTATCTTGTAAATGAAAATGCGACAAGTGGATGGCTAATGGATTAGGAAGCAGTTTAACAAGATAAAAAGCTATGCCAATCATACCTAAAATAATACCCAAAAATTGCCATTGTTGAGTTTTAGAAACCGATTTAGCACCTCCATAAGCTGTATAAATAATTAAAATACCTCCGATAATAATTGAAGTAATAATTATTGAAATATTAAATAAATGCGTTAATATTAAGGCAGGGGCAAATATGCTGATGCCTGTACTTAAACTTCTTGAAATTAAAAACAAACTGGCTATAAAATACCTGGTTTGCTTATTAAATCTGTTTTCTAAATAACTGTAAATTGAAATCAGTTGATATTTTTTATATAAGGGTACTAAAAGATAAATCAGAAAAAACATAGCTATGGGAAGTCCAAAATAAAATTGGACAAATTTTAAACCATGGTGATATGCCTGTCCTGGCAAACTAAGATATGTAATAGCACTCGCTTGGGTACTCATCACACCAAAAAGCACAATAAACCAAGGGGCATCGTAATTACTTACCAAAATTTGGTTGATATTTTGATTTTTTCGTCCAATATATAAACCATAGAAACACATACAAACAAGTATGCCAAAAAACAAAATATAATCTAAAAAATGCATTGTTATAAAAAGATAACTTGACCCTGCAAAGAACTCTTTATAGCAGCGTCTATAATGCGCATCACCTTGATGCCGTCTTCAATACCTATTACTGGTTTTTGATTTGTTTCAAGTGCCAAAATAAAAGCATCATAAAAATGCCCGTAATGCATTTGTAGAGGCGTTTCATATAAATAGTTATCTAAAGAATTGTCTGAATTCATATAATATATTTCGGCTGGTTTTATGGTATTATCCCATTCGGGTTGAGATGGCAATATACCCTGACTAAGCAAAACCTCTTGTTTATCGGCACGATTCATTTTTAATAAGGCTTTTTTACCCTGTATATAGAATCCAGCTTGAGGTTCCATGGCTAACAAACTTAAATAAATTTGAACACTAAATTTAGGATATTGACATGAGAGTAAAACAGTATCATCCACGAGACTACCCGTTCTATTTTTATAAATATTGGCAAATACTGAAATTGGCATACCAAATAAACAAATCGACATATCAATAATATGGGAACCTAAATCTTTTAAAATCCCAGAACCTGCATTAGTGTCTTCTTTATGTTTTTTAACATTCATACCTGGTTTATAGCGTTCAAATCTAAATACAGCCTGCACAATATCTCCTAATAAATTCTCTTGAATGGCTTTGGCTACTGTTACAAAATCTCTATCCCAACGTTTATTATGATATATACTCACAACAGACCTAGAATTTTTGGCAGCGTCTTGTAACAACAAAGCCTCTTCAAGGTTACTTGTAAAACATTTTTCAACAACGATATTTTTATGTGCTTTTAAGGCTTTTAGAGTATAATCAAAATGAGTATAGGTTGGTGTATTAACTACAATAATATCAATAAGCGCATCGTTTAGAATATCTTCATAATTATCAAATGATATACAATTGGGGTAACTGAGGTGTACTTTTTTTTCAGAAAGTTCTAAACAACCATATAAATTTAATTGAGGATTATCTTTAATAAGTGGAGCATGGAACACTTTACCACTCATCCCAAAAGATAATAAGCAAACATTAAATTTTTTATTCATAATATTGTTAAATTACTCAACTTTAGTAATTTTAATTAAATTGGTAGAAAGATGCAAGCTAACGGGGGTGCTACCAGTACTAATTACAATATCGTTTATATTTAAAAAGCCGCGTTCTTTTAAGATTGTAATTTGATTAAAGATAATATCATCGATTGTATTTTCTTCAGGATAACAAAAGGCTCGAACGCCAAACGATAAACTAAGTTGGTTAACAATGCTGCGTTCTTTAGTAAAAACAAAAATTGGTAATTTTGGACGGTAACTAGCAAGCATAAAAGCAGTATAACCAGAAAGTGTCGTTCCTATAATGGCATTGGCGTTAATTTCGTTAGCCATGCGGCAGGTATTGTAACAAACGGCATCACTTAGTAAGGTGGGCGAATGCAATTGAGGCGCTAAATCTGAGCGATTATAGTTGTAACTATTTTCTTCAATTTGCTTAATGATTTTAACCATCATTTCAATTACTTTTACAGGATGATTACCAGTGGCCGTTTCGCCGCTTAGCATAACAGCATCCGTGCCTTCTATAACAGCATTAGCAACATCAGTAACTTCGCTGCGATTGGGTTTAATTCGGTCAATCATACTTTCCATCATTTGGGTAGCTACAATAACAGGTTTGGCACGATGAATGCATTTACGAATAATATCTTTTTGAATCAATGGGATCTCTTCGATGGGCATTTCAACACCTAAGTCGCCACGAGCAATCATAATGCCATCGCTTGCTAAGATGATACTTCTAATATTTTTAACGGCTTCGGGTTTTTCTATTTTAGCAATAATTTTTAATTTGGATTGGTTTTTATTAAGGATTTCTCTTAATTTTCTAATGTCATCAACACGTCTTACAAAACTTAATGCCACCCAATCGCAGTCATTATTCATAATAAACTCTAAATCTTCAAGGTCTTTTTCGGTTAATGCAGGCAAGCTGGTTTGAGTTTCAGGTAAATTAAATCCTTTTTTAGAAGAAATGATGCCATCTGTTAACACCTTAACTTTTACGTCTCCATTTTTCAAGATTTCGTGAATTTCAACTTCAATTTTACCATCGTCGATTAAGATAATTTCACCCGGATTCACGTCTTTAGCTAAATTTGGATAAGACACATAAATTTTTTCTTTTGTACCTACACATAAGGTATTTGTAAAAGTTAAATGTTGATTTACTTTTACTTCTAAAGCATTATTTTCAATATCGCCTACCCTAAGTTTAGGACCTTGTAAATCTGCTAAAATAGCTATGTTAAACGGTTGGGTTTTATTAATAGTTTTAATGTAACTAATTATTTGTTTTTTACTTGCGTGGTCGCCGTGCGAAAAATTTAGCCTAAATACGTTAACACCGGCTTGGGCTAACATAAGAAGCATCTCGTAACTATCGCAAGATGGACCTACAGTTGCCACAATTTTAGTACGATGTGAAATATGATCAATCCCTTGGGATTTATTCATATTTTGATAGAAGTATTTTTCTATTGAATTTGATGTTGCCATATTTTTATTTTTATTTTATTTATTTTTAACGCGTTAAACGTTTAATTAATTTAAACCAATCACGGCTAATTGTTTGGGTTTCTTTCACTGCTTTTTCGAAAGGCGTAAAACACATTTCGTTATTTACAATGCCAACCATTAAGTTGCTGAATCCAAATATTAAGCACTCAACTGCATGAAAACCCATTCTACTTGCTATAATACGGTCTAAACAACTTGGCGAACCACCACGTTGGATGTGCCCTAAAATACACACTTTTATTTCGGTTGTAAGCATGGAGGCTCTGAGAGTTTCAGCTACATTATTTGCCCCACCATATTCATCGCCTTCTGCTACCACGATTAAGTTTACAGCTTTTTGCCGTTTTTCTTTGTTACTTAAATCTTGTATGAGACGACTTATATTTGTTTTATTTTCTGGAATTAAAATATTTTCGGCACCCGTAGCAATACCACTATATAAGGCAATATATCCAGCATCTCTACCCATAACTTCTACTATAAATAAACGATTATGAGCATCAGCCGTATCTCTAATTTTATCAATTGCTGAAACTGCGGTATTGATTGCCGTATCAAAACCAATGGTAAAATCTGTTCCAGCCATGTCTTTATCAATGGTACCAGGAATACCAATGCAGGGGATGTTAAATTCAGAGCTAAAAATATTAGCACCTTTAAAACTCCCATCACCACCAATGATTACTAATCCTTCAATACCTCTGGCTTTTAAATTTTCATAAGCACTTTGGCGTCCTTCTTTGGTCATAAATTCTTTGCTGCGAGCCGTTTTAAGGATGGTGCCGCCGCGTTGTATAATATTTCCAACAGATTTCGATTCCATTTTAATCATATCGTTTTCTATTAAGCCATTATAACCTCTGTAAACGCCATAAACTTCTAAACCAAAGCTTAATCCCGTTCTAACTACTGCTCTTATTGCGGCATTCATCCCTGGTGCATCGCCACCAGATGTTAATACGCCAATTGTTTTTATTAACTTTGTTTTCATAATTTCAAATAATAAAGCAAAATTAAGATATTTTTTTTTATTTTTAAGCAATTCTTACAAAATTAAATATTTTTTTTTATAATGCCCATGAAATAATCTATTATCTCGCAGGTCAAAAAATTTGAAAATAATAAATGGATAAATTTAATGTGGCATTCTAACGAAATAAAGTAATATCAAAGATAGCTGTTTATAATTGATATTAAATTAAACTTAGATTTGTTCATGGCTTCTTTTAAATTATTTAGTATCTGTGTTTTTTGAATACATTTCATTTTAGTTTGTTCAATTACTTTGTAAACAATTTCAGTTAAGAAATTGAGTAAAACAGCATTCGTATCTTTAGAATATTTATGGATATATTCTATGAGCTGTGCTACATCTAAAGGTTGGTTAGCTATGGTTTTTACAATTGGTATGACAAGACCTTGTTCGTGAAGATAATGGGTTAATAATCCCCAATATTTTTGTGCATTGGGATGGTCGAATTTATTAATAACAAAAATATCTGCAATTTCCATTAAGCCGGCTTTCATGAATTGTAATTCGTCTCCGGAATCTGGGCTTAACACAACAACGGTAGGTTTGGCGATAGTGCAAATATCAATTTCGTTCTGCCCTACCCCAACGGTTTCAATGATTATATAATCAAAATCACAAGCCAATAAAAGCCAGCATATTTCCCAAATTGCTGCATTTAATCCGCCTAATTTTCCTCTATTAGAAAAAGATCTGATATACACATTAGGATATTGGATAGCTTGCGTTAATCGGTATCGGTCTCCTAAAATGGTACCAAAATTCACTGGCGATGAGGGGTCGATACATAAAACAGCTAACTTTTTATGTTGTTGTGCAAAATAAGAAGCTACGCTATTTAACAAGGTGCTTTTACCAACCCCGGGCGGTCCCGTTAAACCAATAATTGGAGTAGCTTTGATCGGTAATTTTTGTAAAAATGAAAAATAATCAGTGCCTTTATTCTCAATATAACTTATGGCTCGAGATAATAGTCTAAAATTATTTTCGCCAATATCTTTATTGATTTCTTGGATATTCACACCTTAAAATTATTTTGCTTGAAACCCACATTGTAACCATTTGAGATACTCTTGAGGGTTGGGTGTATATGAAATGGGATTGTTAAGTACTTGTTGGTTTTCGTTGATAAGTACATACAAAGGTTGGCTAACTTGTTTAAAATTAAGCGATTCAAATAAAGTCCATTTGTCGCCCTGCGTTATAACATTGGTTGTTGGCAAATTGGGCATATTAAAAATAAATTGTTGACTGGGGTCTAAGTTCGTGCGATCATCAACATATAACGAAGCTACAATACAATTATCTTTCATAAATTGAGCTACGTCTGGATTTGTCCAAACATTTTCTTCCATTTTTCTACAATTTACACATGCCCAACCTGTAAAATCTACCAAAACTATTTTATGGGTAATTTGGGCTTGTTTTATAGCTTCATCATAATTATTAACAATATGAATGCCTTTAATTTCGCTATGCTGTTTATTCCAACTGTAATTGGTTGGTGGCGGAAAACCGCTAAGTAAGCTAAGTTGATTCAATTTAAATAGACCTCCTAAAATATAGATAGTAAAAACTAATGTAAAAGCAAAGACAATTTTTTTCCATAAAGGCATCGGTTGTGGGTAATCGTGTGGTAATTTTAGTTTTCCAATTAAATATAATAACAAGGCAATTAAAATGATAACCCAAATAACAATAAAAGTTTCTCTCTTAAGCAGTCCCCATTGTTTTACTAAATCGGCATTTGAAAAGAATTTTAAGGCTAAGGCGAGTTCGATAAATGCTAATATTTTTTTTACAGAGTCTAACCAAGAACCAGATTTTGGCAAAGATTTTAAATAATTAGGAAAAATAGAAAAAATACTAAAAGGCAGGGCTAAAGCAACGCCAAATCCGGCTAAACCAGCAGTTAAAGGCCAAGGTCCAGCTGTTAAAGACCCTACTAATAAGGTTCCCAAAATAGGACCAGTACACGAAAACGAAACAATCACTAAAGTAAGTGCCATAAAAAATATGCCTGAGATACTTCCCAGACCTTTCTTTGAATCAACCTTAGATGCTAATCCAGAAGGTAATGTAATTTCAAAATATCCAAAAAAAGAAATTGCAAAAAATAAAAAAATTATAAAAAAGATTAAATTTAACCAAGCATTCGTTGCAATATTATTAAAAAGTTCTGGGTTTACATCACCTAAAAGGTGAAAGGGGATTGAAGCGGCAACATAAAATCCAAAAATACACAAACCATATAATAGCCCATTTCGAATTGCTTGACGACGGTTAGAAGATTTGTTTGTAAAAAATGACACAGTAATCGGTAACATGGGAAACACACATGGCGTTAATAAAGCTATTAAACCACCTAAAAATCCTAAGATAAAAATGTTTAACAATGAGGTTTCCTTACTGCTAACAACTTGAGAACCACCGCATTCTACTTTAGGCGTTATATTTTTTAAAAACAGATCGGCTGCTTGATTTTTTCCTGATTGTAAGGCTATAGAAAAAGCATTTGAAATTGGATAAAACTCTTTTCCATTGGAGATAAAAAAATCAATTGTCCCATTTATTAAAGCTGCTTGTTGTGCATTTATTAAAGTTTGTTGTAATACAAAACCTCCTTGAATAACTTGAGCATTTGTTTCAAAAATAGGGTCTTTAATTTTTTCTAGTTTATTGGTATTTAAAATAAGTTTATAGGGTTCTTTAAACTGAAACTGTTGTGTATCAATATTTAAACTGATGTCATGAAGCCCTTCAATTGCGTTGTTTTGATAAATATACCAGCCCTTTTGGGGTTGCGCTGAGATTTCTAATGCGATATTATTATTTTTTAGACTATTTACTTTAACACGAAACTGTACTAAGCTGTCTGTTGATTGTGCAATACCCAAGCCCCAAAAGCCTAAAATTGCAATAAATACAAAAATTCCTTTTTTCATTTTTAAAAATTAAAAGCTACAGATTTTGTTTTAGGCGGCAGGCATTCTTTATTAGTACAAACCATATATTCCATTTTAGCAGTAACCGAAGTTTTTGCCTTGGCTTTTAATTTTACACGTTGAATTAAATCCACTGTATGTGAATAATAGAATAACTCTAAATTAAAATTAGGGTCGAAATTAGATTCAATTTTCCCAACTTCTTTAACTTTTCCTACCAATTCAAGAAGTGGGTTTTTAGAAAATGTTAAAGATGTAGGAATTGGACCACCTTCTTTTATATTTTGCGAATAAATATGCCAGCCCTCTTTAATAGCAACATGAACAATTAAATCGTACTCTTTCTCTGATATTTTTTTAACTTCAGTAGTTAATGAAGCAGGGTCGAGTGCGGTTTTTTGAGAAAAGGTACCTTGATATGTTAATAAACAAATCATACAGAAGCTTAGATACATTTTATTCATAGATAATATTTTTGCAAATATACAAAAAAATATAAAAATTTATGAATTTTACTAATAAAAAAGTGATAAATTCCAAAAATATCAAAAAATATACTATTAATCGATATAAATTTTTTAAAAAATCATTTTAAATATCTAAAAAAATGTTACCTTTGCGTATTAAAATTTAAAATTATGTTTAGATCGAGTAACCCAACCTTAGCTCAAAAGTATTTTAATAATACTTATACAAACTATGCGTCTTCACAAGGCTTAATGACCGTAAAAGGCACCATTAATAAATTTGGCTTTTTAATGTTAGCCGTTTTTATTGGTGCAGGTGTAACCTGGCATTTTTATGGCATCGGTAAAATGACTGCCATGTATGCCCTTACATTTGGCGGCGCTATCTTAGGCTTTATTTTATGTTTAGTCATGTGCTTTAAACCCATGTTTGCTCGCTATATAGCACCCGCTTATGCCATTGCTGAAGGACTTTTTTTAGGTGGCATTTCAGTTGTTATTAACAATCAAGTTGGGGTAAATGCTGAGGGACAACCCACAGTTTATAATAACATTATTGTTCAAGCCATAGGACTCACCTTAGGCGTGGCTTTTGCCATGTTTTTGCTCTACAATTTTAGAATCATTAAAGTAACCGAAAAATTAAGAAGTATCATATTAATGGCAACTGTAGGCATCGCCATTTTTTATTTACTAACTTGGATACTTTCTTTATTTGGGTTAAATATGAGTTTTATTAATGGTGGCGGTACTTTAAGTATTGGTATCAGCCTATTTATTGTGGGCATTGCCGCTTTTAATTTGTTACTTGATTTTGATATGATTGAACAAAATGCCAATCAAGGTGCTCCAAAATATATGGAATGGTTCGCCGCATTTGGGTTATTGGTAACATTAGTTTGGTTATATCTTGAAATATTAAGACTTCTAACTAAATTAAGCTCAAGAGATTAAAAATACCTTTTATGTCTTTAGGACAACGGCAACATATTCAAGATAAAGAATTGGTAGATTTTTATCAACACCTACTTTTACCAAGACTTATTGAAGACAAGATGTTGGTTTTGTTACGGCAAGGTAAAATTAGTAAATGGTTTAGTGGTATTGGTCAAGAAGCGATCTCAGTTGGAGCTACTTTAGCTATGAAAGACGATGAGTGGATTTTTCCCTTGCATCGTAACTTAGGCGTTTTTACTACCCGAAACATGCCTTTAAAAAATTTATTTAGACAATGGCAAGGTGCTTTTAGTGGCTATTCAAAAGGACGAGAACGCAGTTTTCACTTTGGGTCTAAAGAACATTTTATTTGTGGCATGATTTCGCATTTAGGTCCGCAACTTACCATAGCAACAGGTACTTCTTTAGCTTATAAATTAAAAAATCAAGCGAAATGCTCATTAGCTTTTACTGGGGACGGCGGCACAAGCGAAGGCGACTTTCACGAAGCCCTTAATTTAGCCGCTGTTTGGGATTTACCCGTAATTTTTTTAATAGAAAATAATGGCTACGGACTTAGTACCCCATCGCAGGAACAGTATCGGTGTGAACGTTTGGTTGACCGCGCTCGTGGCTACGGCATGAAAGGTGTGCAAATTGACGGTAATAACTTAGTAGAAGTTTACAATTGCATCACCGAAGCCCGTCATTATTGTATAAGTTTAAAAAAGCCGATCTTAATTGAAGCGATGACTTTTAGAATGCGAGGGCATGAAGAAGCCAGCGGTGTAAAATATGTACCCCAAGAATATTTTGAACACTGGGCTAAAAAAGACCCTATCAAACAATTTGAAAATTATCTAAAACTAAAGGGACTCTTAACAGAAACAGATATTGATAATACGACTGCTTATCTTAAAGAGTATATCGAAAAAGAATTAGAACTCGCTTTTAACCCGGATGGCATCTTTCTAAATGAAGAGTTTGAAAATTATCTAAAACTAAAGGGACTCTTAACAGAAACAGATATTGATAATACGACTGCTTATCTTAAAGAGTATATCGAAAAAGAATTAGAACTCGCTTTTAACCCGGATGGCATCTTTCTAAATGAAGAGTTTGAACTTAACGATGTCTATGCCCCAAAATCAAATTATTACCTTCAATTTGATGAAATACCCTCTGAAGTTCCAAAAAGAAAAATGCGTTTTATTGAGGCTATTAGCGATGCTTTAAAACAATCGTTACATCAACACCCTGATTTAATTATTATGGGACAAGACATTGCAGAATATGGTGGTTCATTTAAAGTTACCGAAAATTTTGTAACCGAATTTGGAAAAGATCGCATACGAAATACCCCTATTTGCGAAAGTGTAGTAGTAGGTACTGCCTTGGGACTTAGTTTAGAATCTATGAAAGCGATTATGGAAATGCAATTTGCCGATTTTGTAAGCGTAGGCTTTAATCAAATTGTAAATAATTTAGCTAAAATACACTACCGTTGGGGGCAAAATGCCGATGTTGTTATTAGAATGCCTACGGGCGGAGGTGTTGGGGCTGGACCATTTCATTCACAAAGTAATGAAGCCTGGTTTACCCATACACCAGGCTTAAAAGTAGTTTATCCTTCAAATCCAATTGATGCTAAGGGACTCTTAATTTCAGCTATTAACGACCCGAACCCTGTTATGTATTTTGAACACAAAGCCCTCTATAGAAGCATCGATGATTTTGTTTCTGAAACTTATTATGAAATACCAATTGGTAAAGCAAAGGTTATTGCAGAAGGTGAAACTATTTCAGTCATAACTTATGGTATGGGCGTTCATTGGATTAAACAATATCAAGCGAAGCATCCAGACATTTCAATTTATATACTCGATTTAAGAACTCTGGCACCCTTAGATTATGATGCCATTACTCAAGCCGTTTTAGCAACTGGCAAAGTGCTTTTATTACACGAGGATACCCTTCTGGGTGGCATTGGTGGCGAAATTGCTGCCTGGATCACCGAACATTGCTTTGAATCTTTAGATGCCCCAGTCCTTCGTTGTGCATCCTTAGACACGCCAATTCCTTTCAATATAAAACTCGAAAAACAATTTTTAGCTGAATCAAGACTTGCTGAAACAATCCAAAAATTATTAAATTACTAAAAAATGAAAAAAATATCTACAATTCTATTACAAATTAAGATACCTCAAAATATTGTGTTGGTTTTAATAACAACATTTGTTATATATTCTTGCAAACAAGAAACCACTATAATACCCGATATCGAAACAAATAGTTATTTAGTGAGCGATACCCTTGTAAAACAATATACATTAGCCGAAATACAACAATTGGTTGGCTTTTTTAAATTGAATCCAGATTTTGCAGCGATTCCAGGGTTCACGGCTTTAATTGATAATAAATTATTTCCTGCTTTAAAATATGGCATTAAGGTTTATAAAATTACCTATAATAGTATTTTACCTAATAACACTAAAATTGTACTTTCAGGGGCTATCGCCGTTCCAGATACCACGAGTTCGGCTTATAAATTAGCGTCGTATCAGCACCCTACCATTTCGTCTCAAAATGATGCACCATCTAATTATGGGAATTTCAATCTTTCAACAGGCTTAACTACGCAACCATTTGTAACACCAACGGCATCAGCTGGATATGTGGTTTCGTGCCCAGATTATATTGGTTTTGGTATCTCAAAAAATAGTTTAGAAACATACGCCCAACCTCATTTAGGAATTGTTTCAGCGGATATGTTAAAAGCTGTTAAAGAATTTTTAAACAAGAGAAACTATAGACTTGTGAATGATTCAGCCACATTATTTGGTTATTCAGAAGGTGGTTTGGCAACCATGGGCTTACATAAAACCTTAGAATCAACGAATCAACAACCTGTTCGTTTATCGATGTGTGGTTCTGGTCCATATATCCCATTTTATCTTGGTGATTCGGTATTTAAACAAAATATGCCCAATCCTTCATTAGGTTTTTATGTAAAATTTCTTTGGTGTTATAATAATTATTATATTCAGCCCATGTATCCTTTAAGTTTTTTTACAAATGCACCATATACAAATGTTTTTCAAACAAATGCCATTGTAACCTGGCCTTATTTAACAACGCCTACAATTACTGATTCTGTCAAATTACTTTTTAATAATTCGTTTAGAACTGACTGGCTTAATAGAGTTGCGCCCATCATTCAAAATTTTTATGGATTAAGAGATAATAATGTTTATAATTTTAAGCCCAAATCGCCCATTACGTTATTTCAAGGCGGCAGCGATAATTTAGTATTCCCTTTTGCGGCTGATAGTGCATATAATGCGATAATACGAAATGGAGGAAATTATGTAAATTTAGATCTGCAAAATAATATAAAATATTTAGTTCCGGGCTACGATCATTCCACTGGAATTGGCGTTTTTTTATACTATTTATATAATAAAATTTTTTAAATTTATTTGTAATTTTATTGTAGTAATTTTATTTGTATTACATGGTACGTTATTTCATATCACATTTTTATTTAACTCAAAAAAATTACCCAATATTACATAAAACTATTTTATCTCCTTTTGCTTAATTATGGATAATTTTAATAATTTTCAAGAGCTCATCATTAGCTTTATTTTAATTCTACTTATTGGCGCGTTGTTTATATTTATGCTTGTTAAAGAAAGTTTATTTTCTTTAAAACATATTAATATACGTTTTTTAAAAATACATCGTAAGGTTTGTTATAAAAGAACATTGTTTATGCTTAAAAATGATAATAAGTTTTTTATTATCTATAATGTTTTTATTCAAATTTTATTTGTAAGTATTATTATAATTTTGAATTTTATTTTTAATGAATATTTTCGTAATAAAATTAATAATTGGTATATTGAAGCGATTATTAAAATGATAGTGTTTGGTATATTTTTAATAATAGTTATTGACCTTTTACCAAAACTCATAGCATCGAAACGGTATAATGCGTCTATTCCATTTTTTATAAATTTTGTGTTTGTTTTTTTTAAACTATTCTACCCTTTATCCAAGATTGTTCTTACGGTAGATAATTTTATAAAGCACAAAAAAAATAGGTTCATTAGTATCAACAATAAACATCAGATTCTAAAATTTATTAATGATAATCAATTCTATAAGCCCATTGAAAAAAATATGCTCAAAGGTATCGTACATTTAAGCGATAAATCGATTAAACAAATAATGCAAGTAAAAATAGATCTTGTAGCCTTGCAATTTAATTTATGTTTTGAAGATTTAGTTAAAGATATTTTAAGTTATAAATATAGCCGATTTCCAGTTTATGAAAATTCCTTGAATAATATAGTAGGCATGCTCCATACCCAAGATATTTTACCTTATTTAAATGATTCTGAATTTAATTGGCATACTTTAATAAAACCCGCGTTTTATATTCACGAAAATAAAAAACTTCCTGAACTTATGGCGCAATTTCAAGAGCAAGGTATTCAATTAGCGATTGTAATTAACGAGTTTGGAGAAACCGAAGGCATCGTTACTTTAGAAGATATTTTAGAAGAAATAGTAGGAGATATTCAAGACGAGTTTGATGACATTGGAAATCAAGACATCAAACAACTTTCAGAAAAAGTGTTTATTATTGATGGCAAGATGCAAATTGACGAAGTTGAAAAATACTTTAATATACAACTAATGCATTTATTAACACCCAATAGCGATGTTTATACGATGGCTGGTTTTATGATTGATGTATTGCAAGATATTCCTAAGATTCATATGATTTACAATGGCGCGCCCTTTGGCATATTAACGATTATAGATATGGTAGGCTATCGTATTTCCAAAATTAAAATGCAATTCTATTAAATGAAACAAAGTCCTTTGGTTATTGTCATTTCTATACTTTTCATAATGATAGTGGGTTGTAATTCAAATTTTACACCCAAGCCGCGTGGCTATGCCCAAGTGCAATTTCCAACGGGATATTATAAACAATTTAATCTTAAAAATTATCCGTATCAATTTGAATATCCAAGTTATGCCTATATTCAAAAAGATAGTTCCATTTTTGAACATGAAAAAGACAATGAATTCTGGATAAATATACAATTTCCTAGTTTGGGTGGCACCATTTATTTAAGTTATAAAGATATAAAAAAATCGTCATTAGAAAAAATTATCAATGAATGTTTTCATTTAGCCGCAAGACACACTGTTAAAGCAACTTCAATAGACGAATATCCAATCCATAATTCTAATAAAGTATCTGGGTTGTTTTTTGTATTACAAGGTGATGTGGCTACAGCCAATCAATTTTATGTTACAGACTCGGTTAAACATTTTTTAAGAGGTACTTTATATTTTAATACTGCACCCAATGAAGATTCATTGAAAATTGTTAACGACTTTATTGTAAAAGATATGTATCACTTAATTAATACTTTAAAGTGGAAAAATTAAAATATGTTACAAATTGAAAATACCTTAGTCTCCTTAGAAATTTTTAAAGAGAAGTTTTGTTGCGATTTATCAAAATGCAAAGGTGGATGTTGTGAAGATGGAGATGCAGGACCCAAAATTACAGATTCTGAAAAAATAGAAATAGAAAAGGCATTTCCACGCATTAAATCGGACATGCGCCTTATAGCTATTAAAACTATAGAAGACCAAGGTTTATATGTATTTCATAACGAGTTTGGCTGGGTAACACCAACTGCTCCAGACGGGCTTTGTGTTTATGGCAAAAAAAATGACAACGGCGTTATCATTTGTTTATTTGAAAAATTTTATAAGGCTGGATTGATCCCATTTAAAAAACCACTTTCATGTCATTTATTTCCAATTATTGTTACTAAAAGCGAGGTTCAAGAGGATTTAAATTATGTTAATTTTGAGCCGAGGGAACAATTATGTAATGCTGCCTGCAGTTTAGGGAATCAATTAAAAATTCCGGTGTTTGTTTTTTTAAAAGAACCCATCATTCGTAAATTTGGCGAAGAATTCTATCGTATATTAGAACATTACGATAAAGCAACTAAACCTCAATAATTATTTAATATCATTTAACAAGCTCAATAATCCTTGTTAATTCCAACCACCACCTAAGGCTCGATATATATTAATTTTGCCATTCATAAGTTTCAATTTTATTTCAATTAATTGCAACTTGGCTTCAAGGGCTTCGCGTTGTGTTAATAAAACCTCGCCATAATCTGCACGGGCAGAGTTAAATAAACTTTGGGATATATGAATTGATTCAATTAAAATGTTTACTTCTTTAGATTTAGTTTCAAAGCTTTTAGTATAGTTATCAATTTTAGACATTTGATTTAAAACATCCAGATAAGCATTTAAAATTGTTTGTTCGTACATGAAAACTGCTTGTAATTGTTTAGCATTGGCTGAGGCATAGTTTGCTTTAATGGCGTTTTTATTAATTAAAGGCGCCATTAAGTCGCCAGCTAAATTATATAAAAAAGATTCAGGATTCAATAAAAAAATGGGGTTAAACGATTGGAAGCCAATACCTGCACGTATATTAAGTGAAGGCATAAAATAGGCTTTAGCAACTTTAACATCAATTTTAGATGCCATCAAGTTTAATTCAGCTTGTCGAATATCAGGTCGGTTTACTAAAAGTTGAGCAGGAATCCCCGTTTGTATATCTTTTAAATCAATGTTAGAAAAATTAGTGTTTGGGCGATTTATAGGTAGCGGGGTTCTGGCTGTTAAAAAATTAATTCGATTCTCAATTTCAATAATCTTTTGTTTATATTCGTATTGAAGATTTTGCGTATTTAATAACTGCGCTTCAAAACGATTGACGGCTAATAAGGTTACTTTTCCAACATCTTTTTGTTGTTTAATAATTTTAAGAGCATTCGATTGAATATCAATATTTTGATTGATAATAATTAGCAAATTATCTAAGGCTAAAAGTTCGTAATAAGCATCAGCAATTTCTGCTACTAAATTTGTGATCATAAATTGTCTGTTTTCTTGGCTGGCAAGATACTTTATAATTGCAGATTTTCTAGCGTTACGTAATTTTTTCACAATATCAACTTCCCAACTTGCATAAGCACCCAGCATAAAATCGGTTAATGGTTCAGGAAAATTTTCATTTCCTTTTATTTTAAGTTGATCATCCACAGCGCCTTTACGTGTATATTTACCTTCTTTTTCAAATCCAGCGCCTACACCTATATTAACAAATGGTAGGTATTCCCCTTTTTTTGCCTTGATGTCATTTTTATTTATTTCAATTTCTTGGAGCATGATATTTAACTCTTGATTATTTTTTAAAGCCGTGTCTATCAATGCAATTAAAGTTGAATCAGCGAAATAAGATTTCCAATGGGTACGTGCGGAATTATTTGTATCCAAATTACCTCTATAATTAGAGTTGAGGTTTTTAGATTCGTTACGAATATTATAGTTTGGTATTTTACAACTGTACACTGATATTATTAAACATATAATAAGTGTCTTATTTAAATTATTATTTAATTTCATTTTTATTGTTTTTACGTTTAGTTGCTTTCATAACCAATCCTAATTTAGTAATTTTTTTAAGAATAGATGTCTCTTTAAAATTTATGATTTCGGAAAGAGGTTTTTTATCTTGATTTTCAACTAATAATTTGTTTTTGGCTATACTTGCAAAAACAAAATACAAACCTGGTACAACAATCACGCCAAAGATGGTTCCAAATAGCATGCCGCCAAGAGCCGATGATCCAATAGTTCGATTACTTATGGCACCTGGTCCTGTTGCTAAAATTAAGGGTATTAAGCCAGCTATAAAAGCAAAAGAGGTCATTAAAATGGGTCTAAAACGTACCTGAGCCCCTTGAATAGCTGCTTGGAAAACCGACATGCCTTGCTGTTGTTTTTGAATAGCAAATTCAACAATTAAAACAGCATTTTTACCTAATAGCCCTACCAGCATTATTAAACCAATCTGCGCATAAATATCATTGGCAAGACCCATAATTTTTAGCAAGAAAAAAGAGCCAAAAATTCCTACAGGTAGCGAAAGTATTACTGCAAAAGGAATAATAAAACTTTCATATTGTGCCGAAAGTACAAGATAAACAAAAACAATCACAATTAAAAAAATATAAATAGCTTCATTACCCCGATTCACTTCATCGTAAGACAACCCTTCCCAAGCAATACCTATCCCATTGGGTAAGGTTTCTCGAGCCACTTCTTGTATTACTTTAACGGCATCACCCGTTGTATAACCATCAAAAGGTAAGCCTCGGATAGCCGAAGAATTATATAAATTATATCTGGTAACTTCGTTAGGACCTTGTTTTTTTATGATTTTCATAAAAGCGGAATAAGGCACCATTTCATCTCGATTATTTTTTACAAATAAATTTTGTAAATCTGAAGGGTATCTTCGATATTCAGGTGCGGCTTGGGTATATACTTTATAAAACCTACCAAATCTAGTAAATCCTTGTTCGTAAGTACTGCCAATCAAAATATTTAAATTTTCCATGGCGTTCTTAATAGTAACGCCTTTTTGCATAGCAATTTTATTATCAATTTCCAGCTCGTATTGTGGATAATTAGCGGCATAAAATGTAAACACAGAACTAAGTTCTTTTCTTTGGCTAAGTGCATTAATAAAATTCGTATTAATTTTTTCAAATTCATGATAGTCTAAGGTGTTCGATTTGTCAAGAAGTCGCACTGAAAATCCACCTGAAGTGCCAAAACCTGGAATGGCTGGCGGTTCAAAAAATTCAATAATAGCACCAAAATCTTGGGTTTTATGTTCTAGTTCTTCTTTAATTTGATGAACAGAATGTTTTCTTTCAGACCAATTTTTTAAATTAATCAAGCATGTTCCAGCATTCGAGCCACGACCTTCGGTCATTATTTCATAACCGGCTAATGCTGTAACAGATTCAATACCATCTATTTTTTCGCAAACTGCTTGAAGTTGTCGAGCCACATCGTTTGTACTTTCTAAAGTAGAACCTGGAGGCGTTTGTATAACAGCATAAAGGGTTCCTTGGTCTTCATTGGGTACAAATCCTGAAGCAAGATTTTTGCCTTGCCAAAAAATACCGATACCAAAACAAATTAATATTCCAAAAGTAATCACTCTTCTATTTACGATCATTTTTAACAAGCCTACGTATTTGCCAGTTAAGTTTTCAAATCCATTATTAAATTTATTTAATAACCAATTAACGGGTGATTTTCTTTTAGGCTTTCCATGATTATTTTTTAAAAACATGGCACACAAAACAGGCGTTAATGTAAGCGCAACAAATGCCGACAAGATTATCGAACTTGCCATAGTAATAGAAAACTGTCTATAAAAAACACCCACAGGTCCCGACATAAAAATAACTGGAACAAAAACAGCTATCATCACCAAACTTATAGCAATAATTGCGCCACCAATTTCTCCTAACACTTGTTTTACAGCCGCCAGTGGTTCTAAATGATGCTCTTCCATTTTGGCATGAACCGCTTCAACAACTACAATGGCATCATCAACTACAATACCTATAGCCAATACTAAAGCAAAAAGTGTTATTAAGTTTATAGATAATCCAAATAAATTCATCATAAAAAAAGCCCCTATTAATGAAATAGGTACTGCAATTGCTGGTATTAAAGTAGCACGCCAATCTCCTAAAAACAAAAAAACTACAAGGGTTACTAAAATAAATGCATCTCTAAGAGTATGGAGTACTTGGTCGATAGAGGCATTTAAAAACAACGACACATCATAATTTATTTTATAGTCCATTCCTGTAGGAAAATCTGCTTTTAATTCTTTAAGTTTTGCTTTAACATTCTCAATAACCACATTGGCATTACTACCAACATTTTGTTTTAAAACAATAGAAGCCGAGGGATGCCCATCAAGATTAGAATAAATATCAAAAAATTCGCTTCCTAATTCTACCGAAGCCACGTCTTTTAATAACAACTCTTCGCCATTAGGATTTGCTTTTAAGATAATATTTTCATATTGTTCGGGTTTACTATATCGATCTTTGTAAATTAATACGTATTCTAACGATTGGGCATTTTGCCCAGATGCTTGTCCTAATCTACCTGGTCGAGCCAATAAACTTTGTTCTTCCATGGCATTTAAAATTTCTTCAGCTGAAATATTATATGCGCGCATCCTATCGGGTTTAAGCCAAACACGCATCGCATAAATTCTACTTCCTAAAATTTGTGCCCTACCAACGCCATGAATCCTTTGTATTTCTGGAATCATCTTTGCTAAAGCATAATTATAAAGAAATTTTTCATCGGCGTCTTTATGCGTACTATATAAGTTAACGTACATTAACATACTCGGTTGAATTGGCGTAATTATAACGCCTTCACGTTGTACTAATGTAGGTAATAAAGGCATCACTTGATCTACTCTTATTTTAACATTCACAACGGCTTGGTTAGGATCGGTACCAGGGTCGAACACTATTTGAATCGTAGCCTCACCTGCACTCGTTGCGTCCGAAATGATATAACGCATATTTTGAACACCGTTTATAGCTTGCTCTAATGGAATTAAAGTAGATTTAATTAACACATCTGCGCTGGCACCTGGGTACGCTATAAAAACATTCACTGTAGTGGGCGCAATATTTGGAAGTTGTGAAATTGGAAGACTTTTAATAGAAAGCAGACCAACTATAATGATAACAATCGACAAGACAATTGAAAGTACAGGCCTTTTTATAAATTTACTAAACATTATTTATTATTTAAAATTGTAAGTTATTCAGCATGAATGTCTTCTAATTCAGTTAACAATTTTTGAAAAGGTATTAAATTATAATTAATTTTTTGTTGATTTTTTACCCTTCTTAACCCTTCAACTAATATAACATCATTTTTATTTAACCCGCTTTTTACGGCAAACAAATGCGGCATTTCTGCTGCAATATTTATTTCACGATTTTCTAAAACGCCTTCTTTGTTTATAACGTACACATACGTTTTGTCTAAAATTTCAAATGTGGCTTTTTGAGGAATAATTAAGACATTTTTTAAATCTATAGGCAATAAGATGTTACCAGTTTCGCCATGTCTTAATAGTCTTGAAGGATTTTGAAAGGTTGCTCTAAAAGCAATATTTCCAGTTTCATTATTAAAGTCAGATTCCATGGTTTCAACAACACCAACACCATCTAAAATTTGATTATTGGCCATTTTAAGTAGCGGCTTCATTGTAAGTTTTTCGCCAATATTATTTTTTTGGTCTAAATATTCGGCTTCAGGAACATTAAAATAAACCCACATTTTATTATTATCGGATAGGGTTGTTAACAAGTCACCTTCGTTAACTAATGCACCTTTTCTAACATCATAAAATCGTCCTACAATGCCATCAAAAGGGGCGTAGATATTTGTAAAGGCTAAATTTGCTTCAGCCATACTTAATTCTGCTTTGGCTTTATTTAATTTGGCTTTGGCGAGTGCTAATTCGTTTTGTGAAACAATATTACTATCAGCTAAGGCTTTGGTATTTTTATATTCAATATCTACAAAATTTACTTCTGCCAAGGCTTTTTGATAATCCGCTTGATAAATTACAGGAAGTATTTTAAAAAGTAATTGTCCTTTTTTTACAAATTTTCCTTCATCTACATATATAGATTCTAAATATCCTTTTTCAAGTGCTTTAAGTTCGATATGTTGAAAAGCATTAATTTGGCATACATAGTCTTTATATATAAAAGTGTCTTTTACTACTGGATTGGTGGCTAAAAAAGTAGATTTTTGATGTTCATCATGTTCGTGTGAGTCGCAACCATATAGTGCTACGATTATAAGGCTTAGGCTAAGTATTAAAATTTTATTTTTCATTCTCAAAATTTATTGTTAATTTAAGGGTTATTTAGATAAGGTTTTATAGTTATTTATTTTAAATAATCTATAATAAAGATATTAAAATTATATCTTAAAAATCTTTAATCTGTGGTAAAGAATATATAAAGGAAGTGTTTTATGGATTTTAACAGAAACGATTGTATTGTCTCTAAGTTCTAATTTTAAAGGATTTAAGAAAACATTTTTAGGTTTTGCATAGTTATTTTCAAAATCATCATCATTATCATCTCTTTGTTCGTCTTGATTGGGTAGGTCAAAATGTATGTTCGTATTAGAATTTGGCAGCGTACTTGTATTGCAAAAATAATGTGCATTTTCAGGAGAACAAGATGCAGTATGCTTCATAAAATCTTGCCCTAATTCAATTTTAGAATTTAAAAATGATATGCAATATATAAATAGGTATAGGGTAAAAGAAATCCCTATTATAAACTTAAATAAGTCATTAAATATTGTTTGTTTATGAAGCGCGAACATATATTTTTTTGACATCTAAACTTAAAATTTAAGCAAAGGTAATCATTTTATTTAAAATGAACAAATAATGACATTGATTATTGATTTTTAAAATAAATTAACTATTTAAGTGGCACTATTCTGATTTTTTCAGAAAGGTAATTTAATTAATACAAACTTTCTTTTTTTTTACAAATATACAAAATTGATAAAATTTTTGAAATAAATTCAGTATTTTTAATTCTCATTTTTAAACACTCATTTTATTGAGATTTTAAGCTAAAAATTCAATAAAAGTATTTTTTTATAATAATAATTTAGTAATTTTGTAAAAACAATATCTATGACGCGAAACGAATTCTCAAATAAATATCAATCAAAAATACCTTTTATAGTACTCTTGTTATTTATAATAGTATCTTTTTTTATACATCAAAAAACCTTTCTAATTTCAGAACAATACCCCACAGATAAAGTAGATATGGTTTTTATGTTTATATGTGCCGCTTTGGTATTTTTAATGACACCTGGTTTAGCCTTTTTTTATGGCGGTATGGTTGACAAGAAAAATATTCTATCTACCATGTTAAAGAGTTTTGCTTGTATTGGAATTGTAACCCTAATGTGGTTATTCTTTGGGTTTAGCCTTACCTTTGGCAACTCATTGTTCGGTATTATTGGTAATCCTAAAACATTCTTTTTATATCAAAGCGTTTCTAACGGGTTGCCTATTTTACAAGGTGGAAAGCCGATGACAATATCGTTGATGGCATTCTCTATCTTTCAATTAATGTTTGCAATAATAACTCCAAGTTTAGTTGTTGGTGCTGTTGCTGAAAGAATTAAATTTACTGCGTTTATTCTTTTTATCATTCTTTTTTCTATTTTCGTATATGCACCAATTGCCCATTCTACATGGCATCCTATGGGCATTTTTTATCAAATGGGTGTATTAGATTTTGCAGGTGGTGCTCCTGTTCATATTTCGGCTGGGTGTGCTGCATTGGCTGGTGCCATTGTACTAAAACAGCGTAAAATTAAACTTGAAAATACCACTACAACACCTGCAAGCCATTCCTTTGTATTAATTGGGACAAGTTTACTTTGGTTTGGGTGGTTTGGGTTTAATTCAGGGTCTGCCTTAAAAATGAATGCCATAGCCATCAATGCATTTTTAACTACGAATGTCTCAGCCGCTTCAGCTGGTGTTACCTGGATGATTTTTGATGTATTTATTGGTAAAAAACCAACTATTTTAGGGTTCTGCTTAGGCGCCGTGGTAGGATTAGTTGCCATAACGCCATCCGCTGGATATGTAAGTATTCACCATGCAGTTATTATAGGCTTTATTGCCGCCATCATATCAAATATCCTTTGTAAATATTTTAAAACTTCTAAAGTAGATGATTGCTTAGATGTATTTCCTTGTCATGGAATTGGAGGTATCACAGGTATGTTATTAACAGGTATTTTTTGTAGTCAAAACGTAAACCCTGACATTAAAAATGGCTTATTATGGGGAAATTGGAATGTTTTTTATATACAATTTAAAGCACTCATTTTTATTGCCGGATACAGTTTTATTATATCTTTTTTGATTTTTAAACTGATAAACTTTCTTTATTCAATACGTGTTTCAGATTCTGAAGAACGCATTGGGTTAGATATTACACAACACGAAGAGTCAGATTTTTGATGTTACCTATATATCTTACTTTATTTTATTAACTTTCTTATTTTTTTACTGCCCAATTCATTAAAATAATAAAATGATTTTAATTTATTGAAAAAAATATTGGAAAAAATCTTACCTTTGCATATCAAAATTAAAATAGACTCATGAGTAAAGAAACAATCAAAATTTACGACCCGGCTCATAAAGGATTAAGGAACGCCATGTCGCTATTTCAACTTAAATTAGGAAATACAGATTTTAAAAGTAAGGAAGATGTATCGCATTTAAAATCGATTGGTCATGAATTATTTATACTTTTAGACGATCATATTAAAAACGAAAATGAGTATGTGTTACCATTTTTAGAAAGTAAATGTGAAGGTGCATCAAAACACGATTTAGACGATCATCATCATATTGAAATTCTTGAAAAAAGCCTTCAAGACAAACTGCTTCAGTTAGATGGCACACAAACCCAAGAATGGGGCTATCAATTTTATCTCGAATTTACAAAATATCATGCCATTTATTTAGAACATATTTTAGAAGAAGAATTGGTAACCGAACCATTAATACATCAACATTGTTCACCAGAAGACATTATGGATGTGTTGACTAAAATTAATACAGGTATAAAACCAGATGTTTTATTTTTATGGTTTAAATATATTGTACCTGCAAGAAGCCTTGAAGACAATATTTCTGTTTTAAAACCATTTAAAGCAGCCGTGCCCACAGATTTTTTTGAAATTGTTATGAACCATATTAAACAATTTGTACCCGAAATTCAATATCAAAAATTAGTTGACGGTTTGAAATAAATTTATAGAATATCATAAATTAATAAAAAAATTTACTATAAAACTCATGTTTTGAAATAAAAATATTTTAGAATAAGAACTTGTTTAAATAATTTTAAAGCTATGAAGTTTAAAAGTATAAAAATTTGCATATATTTGCTCAAAAATTTGTTTAAATTAAAATTTAAATTAAATATGACGTTAAGCCGTTTTTTGGTTTTAATGAGTGTTTTAAATTTAGTAATTTTTCATATTCCTTTTTTTAATTTTGTTTTTAAAAACATGAATATCAATAGTTTCAATGGTATTTTATTATTATTTAATTTGATACTCACTATTTTTATATTATATTTTTTTATTTTTTATTTGATATGTTATTTGTCAAAATATGTAGGTAAATTTTTTATCATTTTATTTTTTATTTTAAATGCCAGCGCTTTATATTTTGTAAATACCTACAGCATCATCATTGATGAAACGATGATTGGAAATATGCTTAATACTAATTACGAAGAAGCCAGTAGCTTTTTTTCTTTTAAATGCATTTTGTACATAATTGTATTAGGCGTTTTACCAAGTATATATATATTTAAAACAATTCTTCATAAAGAATCCATTAAAGTATTTTTGATAACCTTATTCATAGCGTTTGTTAGTATTGTATTTTTAATTTTTATAAATGCAAGCAATTGGTTGTGGATCGATAAAAATTCTAAGCAATTAGGTGGTTTAGCCATGCCTTGGTGCTATACAATTAATATGTCACTTTTTTATGCGCATCAAAGCCAGGCTAACGAACAAGAAATTTTATTACCCAAGGCTACCATTGTGGATAGCAATAAAACTATTGTTATTTTAGTGATTGGAGAGTCAGCCAGAAAACAAAATTTTTCATTGTATGGTTATCATAAAAACACCAACCCCTTATTATCTAAAATAAGTAATGTACATCATTTTGATGCAACATCGTGTGCTACGTACACAACAGCAGGCATCAAATGTATTTTAGAATATAAGAACACACTGGCGTTATACGAAATACTTCCCAACTATTTATATCGTAA
>JASGCT010000040.1 GCA_030053915.1 Alphaproteobacteria bacterium | reverse complement strand
CCAAAAGATATTCCAAGATTAAACTTCGCCGGTTATACCAGTTTAGGTAACTTTGCTATTAATGGTAAACCCTTAGGTATTATCTTAGGTAATAAAGTACAACGCTTTAACGACCCCAACAATCCTAATAACCCTTCTAATGGAAAAAGAATTATATCAACAACTGGCGACTTTTTGTTCGACCAATCAGATATTCAAGAAATTGGAGATCCAAACCCATTATATCGACTTACCGGTATATCAACTTTATCTTGGAAAGGTATTAGCTTCAGAATGCAATGGGATTATGTTCAAGGTGGCGATATTTACTCAGCTACGTCTATTAACTTATTAGCCAGAGGTGTTACAGCTGATACCCGTTTTGATAGATTTGCCCCAGTTATTTTACCTGGTGTAAATGTTAATGGTAATGTTAATAATATTCAAATTAGTGCCACACAAGCTTATTTTAATAACGGTGTGGGCGATCCTGGTGAAAATGCAGTATTTGATGCTACTACAATTAGATTAAGAGAGGCTTCACTTTCTTATAATTTCCCTTCAAAATTATTGTCTAAATCACCTTTCGGAAATGCAAGCATTACTTTCTCTGGAAGTAATCTATGGTATTTTGCACCGAATTTTCCAAAATATGTTAATTTTGACCCTGAAACATCCGGTTTGGGCGTAAGCAATGGCCGTGGTTTAGAGTTCTTTACTGGTCCATCATCAAGACGATATGGTGTAAGTTTAAGATTAACCTTTTAATTAATTTAAATCTAAAAAATATGAAAATAAATTTTAAAAAGACCATTTTAATTTTGGTTGCTTTTACCTCCCTAGTTTCTTGCTATAAAATTACGGATAACGATTTAATTAATCCAAATCTACCGCAACTTTCAACTGCAAACATTGATTTATACTTAAATACAGTTGAAATCAACTTTGCTAGTTTTTATTCAAATACGCATAAGTTTGGTGGAGAATTAACTAGAATGCAAAATTGGAGAGGACCATCCTATCAACAACCTGCTGATATGACCCCAACTAGTTTTAACGATATGTGGGGAGATGCCTATTATACTCTCAACGCCATCGATTTAATGATACCCTTAGCAATTTCAAATAAAAAAACTGTAATTGCTGGTATTGGTTATGCCTTAAAAGCATATATCTGGGGTACTTTAGTAGATTACTACGACTCTATACCATTTGAACAAGCCCTACAAGGTGCTAATAATTTTAATCCTAATAAGTCAAGTGGCCAATTTGTTTATAATAAAGTAATAACTTATTTAGACTCTTGTGTTACGCTTATGGGATTATCTACTGGATACGATGTTGCTGTTTTATATGATAATTTTTATAGCGGAAATAGAGATAATTGGAGAAAACTTGCTAAAACCTTAAAGTTAAAGTATTTGCTTCAACAACGATTAATAAATCCAGCAGTAGCTACGCCAATCCAAGCATTGTTAACTGAAAACGATTTAATTACTACAACCGCTCAAGATTTTAATTTCAAATATGGTATTAATTTAAATGCACCAAATTCAAGACATCCTGACTATTCTGGTAACTATAGAGCAGGTTTAGCTCCAGGTGCCTATTTGTCTAATTATTATTTATGGACTGTTATAGCCGAAAAAGGCTTGAAGTCATCTGGTGGATCTTGGGATGCTGCCGATAACTTAATTACAGCTTTAGAAATTGATCCAAGAAGAAGATACTATTTTTATAGACAAAGAATAAACTATAGTAATGTTGATTTAATGACTGCCTCTTGTAGCGAATCTCCTAAACCAGGATGGTTTACTGATCAAACAATACCATTTTGCTTACCTGCTTCAACAGGTGGTTATTGGGGAAGAGATCATGGAGACTTCTCTGGTACGCCTCCAGATGGAGACTATAGAACAACTTATGGATTATATCCTGCAGGTGGAAGATTTGATGATAACTCAGCTGTATCTGTTAGAACAGCTACAGGTGGTGGAAATTCCCTTTCTACACAAGGAGCTGGTATTCATCCAATTTGGAATTCTGAATTTACCGAATTTGTGAAAGCCGAGTTATTGTTATTAGGTGGTCAAAATGCTTTAGCCAGAACATCTTTAGAAGCCGCCGTAAGAAGATCTATTAGTAAAGTACAAGGTTTTGCTGCTTCTGTTGGGTATTCGTTAACCACGCCCAATATTTCAAGAGCTGATTCTGTTTATCTAAGAAACGGCGTTACACAAATTAAAACTTATGTTGATACAGTTTTAGCAAGATTCGATAGAGGCGGTTCAGATGTAAATGCTTTAATGGATGTTATTCAAAAAGAATATTATATTGCCTTATGGGGTAATGGTATTGAAGCCTATAATAATTATAGAAGAACAGGTTTCCCATCAAACTTTCAACCTAATATTTCTAACGAGGAACCAGCTAATGGTTTTATTAGATCATTCTATTATCCTGCAAATTATGCTTTTAGAAATGCAAATTTTAGTGGTCAAAAGAAATATGGTGTTGGCGGTAGTAAAGTATTTTGGGATCCAGGTGTAATTATTCTTAAATAAAAATAAAAATTAAATAATATGAAAAAAAATATATTTTACGTTTTAGTTGCTTTATCAATTGGGATGTTTTCTTGTAAAAAAACCGATAATATTAATCCTCTAAGCGATTATAGTAATTTTAAACAAGGTGCTTATATAACATTAAATAGAACTATAAACACAGAATTCAATTTTAATAGTTTAGCAGCTTCACAAGTAGGTGTTAATGTTAAAAAGTATAACAATGGTGTTGAGATTGATTCTGTAATTTTGTATGTTTCCGCAACTGCAACTACAGATAAAACTAAATGGAAGCTTATTAAAGCATCAGCATTTACAGCAGACTCTATAGACTTGACTTGTACAGGTGCACAGTTGGCAACCGCTTTAGGTGTTGATATTGCTTCTTTAGAGCCAGGTTCACAATTTTTCTTTTACAATCGTATTGTTACTAAAGAAGGTTTATCGTATGATGTAACAAATATTGGTCAATCTTTAGAATCCGGTGCTGCTTATAAAGTATGTTTAAGGTGGTCAACTTTTATTGTTTGTGGGTACAATGCTACAGAAATTTTTGGTTCAACAGGTACTGAAGCCGACTTTGAAGTTATTGTTGACGGTTGGGAAGATTGGTACTCAGGTGATGTTGTAACTATTTATAAAGGTAGTTTATTAAAACCAGATACTGTAAATACTATATCGTTACGTGGCGTCTATGGAGATAATGCAACTTTCTTGGGTGATTTAGTAGCTCGAATTAATCCTGCTAATGGTTCTACTAGTGTAAAGGGTGTTACAGTATATAGGTATCCATCTGGTACCACTTATTCTGCACGTGGTTATGGTAACGGCGCTGCCGACGATGATGTTCAGGCTGGATATGTATTTTCATGTACGGGTTATATAGGTTTAACCTTAAATTGGTATACTGGACCTATCACAAGTGTTGGTACTAATTTTGGACCTTTTAGAATTATTTTACAACAATTATAATTAAATTTATAATTTTCTAAAAAAGCACAACTTAGCAATAAGTTGTGCTTTTTTTTTGTTAATTTACCATTTAAATAAATTATTAAATTTAAATTACAGATTGTAGTATCTTTGCCAAAATTTAATATATATGAAACAAACCCTCCTGATTTTATTAATTTGTCTTTTTATAGACATAAATAGTTTAGATGCCCAATGTAAAATTTATTTACCTAAGGAATGTGTAGAATATTCTGGAAATTGTGTTAAAGGTAAAGCCGAAGGCGATAGCAAAGCGATTGGTATCGACACCTTTGTTGGTCATTATAAAGCAGGCTATCCAGATGGATTCGGACGATATAGTTATGCTAATGGCGATGTTTATACAGGCTATTTTAAAAAAGGTAAAAAATTTGGTAAAGGTACCTTTGTTATTAAAAATGCCGGTGCTAATAATACAGACTCTATCATCGACGGCTATTGGAAAGATAATATTTTTAATGGTAAATTTCCCTATCCTTTTAAAATTATTTCTAAATCTGGCTATATTAAAGAAACCAGTTTTTCGAGAGATCCTGTGTCTTCAATTAATCAAATTACTCTAATTGTAACCAGCGATAATGCAGGTCAACAAAGTATATCCTTCGTTATTCCTAAACCTCAACTTCGTAGTATCAATATTCAAGAAGGAAGCTATCAGATTCTTAATAGTGCCGAAACCCAAGTAACAAAAAACGAATACTATCTCCTTAATGTTATATACCCTTTTAAAGCAGTGTTTAATATCGATGAAGAGCAACTTGAAGTAGAAATTCTAGAGCCCGGTAACTGGAAAATATTTACCAAACTTCGATTTAAAGATTTGTAGATTTTAAATTTGTACAATAATCTTAATATTATATAATGTCATCTCGCCAAAGCACCCCATAAAAAAATACTTTCATTTTCTGCCCCAATAAACAATTGTTTTCTGTTATACATAATTTATAAAATATAATATAATATAAAGTATCACTTTAGAAAATCATGATATTCTAAAGTATTACTTTGCAAAAATAATGTTTTTTTTATAAAATTTTATATATTATTTCGAAATTATAAATAATTTTTCTCTAAACTTGACATTTTAATGGTTAATTGTTTAAACAAGGAAAATACGGAAGTAAGGAAAGGTAGGAATTAAAATTGTTAATTCGTAATTGTAAGTTAAATTTGTATTACAGAGTGGTCAAAATTCCCCTCCATTGGAGGGGTGGCCGCAGGACAGGGTGGTTATAATCAATTATTTAATGTCTATATCATTTATATTGTATTCAATTTTGGCATTAATTTTTAAAGAGGGTAGGCGTAACGATATTTTGTGTTTTGATTTAGATATTTGGGTAACAATGCCTTCTAGTCCTTTAAAATGACCTTCTTTAATTATAACTACTTTGCCAATATCAATTTCTTGGGACACCAATTCAACTTTTAAATTTTTTTGAAAACTACAGATTCTTTTAATTCTGTTAATTTCGTCAATACTTATAAACTGTGGTTTTTTATCGAAACTTAAATAGCGGACGAAGCTATGTTTTTGAAGAATAGCCAAAATTTTTGAATAATTACAATGCACAAAAAAATATGGATGGAAAATAGGAACATCAATTTTCATTTTTCGATCCGTCCATTGTCGTGTTTGTTTTTGTAATGGTATAAAATATTCTAATTCAAGTTCTTTTAACGATTCACTTAATTTATGATAAATTTTATACTTACTCGAAATAAAAACATACCATTTTAATGTCTCCACTTTCATTTTAATTCATTTTATAAATCTCCTTGTTGAGGTCTCAATATAATTTCTTCTACGACAGCTTGTTTTGATAATTGAGTGCAAACAACCACTAATTTTGCAATATCTTCAGGCGATAAAATTCTTTCTGGATTAATATCGATGCCAGTCCAAGCTTTTGTAAAAGTGGCACCAGGTAATATATTGGTTACTTTAATGGGCGTTGATTTTAATTCTTCACGTAAACATTTTGCCCAGCCATATTGTGCAAATTTACTTATTTGGTAAGCGCTACAATTGCTTAGTATATCTTTAGAGGCTACAGAACAAATATTAATAATATGTCCAGATTTATTTAAAATCATGTCAGGGAGAATGGCATTGGTAAGCTCAATACAACCCAATACGTTTAAATTTAACATGTTTTGTAAATTCGATTTTGATAATGCTTGAATTGTATTGCTTGTAAATATGCCAGCATTATTTACTAAGATATGAATATGACCAAATGGTAAACAAAAATCGATTAATTTTTGAACATTATTTTCTTGTGTTAGGTCGAGGGCAATTCCTTGAAAATATTCATCTGCTTTTATCGTGCTAAATTCTGTAATAGCTTCATTTACAGTATCTTCGTTCTTGCCACAAAAAATAATTTTATGAGTTGTCTGTTTCAAAAATTCTGTAACGATAGCTTTGCCTATTCCCGAACTACCGCCCGTTACTAAAACTATATTTTTTTTTAAATTCATTTTTTTGTATCTTTACAATTATGAGCAACAAATATAAGCATATTTTTTTTGATTTAGATCATACTTTATGGGATTTTTCTAAAAATGCTCGGCAAGCAATGGAAATTGTCTATGATTCTCAAAAAACTCAAAGCCTTACCAAAGTAGATTTTAATACTTTTTTTAGTTATTATAGTCAAATTAACGATTTATATTGGCGTTTATATGCTCAAGGTAAAATTACTCAAGAAGACCTTAAAAAGAAGCGTTTTACTAAAGCCTTTGCACATTTTTTAGTCTTTAATGAAACACTTATTCAAACTTTTGCTAAAGAATATTTACAATTATTACCATTTCAAACTAATTTATTTCATAATTGCAAGCCAATTCTTGAATATATAAAAGAACAAGGATATCGTATGCATATCATTACCAATGGTTTTGATGACATACAACATTTGAAAATGAAACATTCTGGCATTACAGATTACTTTAACAATGTTGTTACCTCCGAAAAAGCGGGTGTAGCCAAACCTAATAAAGGCATCTTTGAACTGGCTATAAAATTAGCGTCCTGCAATCTTCAAGAAAGCATTATGATAGGCGACAACATTGATATTGACATTGCAGGTGCCGTGGCTATTGGCATGGATAGCGTTCATATAAATCACATTGATAACACCATCTGTAGTCAATCAACTTATACATTTTTTGATCTTATAGATCTAAAGCAGATTTTATAACTTGGTCTATATGTTCTACATAAGTAAATTGTAAGCCTTTAATGTAGGATTTTTCAATTTCTTCCACGTCTTTTTTATTTTGAAAGCACAGAATGATATTCTTAAATCCTTCTCGTTTGGCGGCTAATATTTTTTCTTTGATGCCACCTACAGCCGTTACTTGACCTCTTAGGGTAATTTCGCCAGTCATGGCAAAATGTGGATTGATTTTAGTTTTAGTAAATGCTGATAGAATTGCTGTAAGGATTGTTATTCCTGCGCTTGGACCGTCTTTAGGCGTTGCCCCTTCTGGTACATGGATATGAATATCTTGCGTTTTAAAAATTTCGGGTGTTAAATACCATTTTGACGCATTGGCTTTGATATAAGCGAATGCAGTATTGGCACTTTCTTTCATAACATTGCCTAAGTTTCCGGTCAGATGAATTTTACCTTCTCCAGGATACAGTACTGTTTCTATAAATAAAATATCACCACCAACAGCTGTCCAAGCCAAGCCTGGTACAACGCCTGGCGTATTTAAGTTTTTATATTTTTCAATTGGAAATTTTTCCATACCTAATACTAACTGTAATTCTTCTAAAGAATTGGGAACCTTTATTTCATGAGTTTGCACAAAATTTTTTGCGATATTGCGCATCAGGGCGGCTATTTTTCGGTCTAATTCTCGAACGCCGGATTCTCTAGTATATTGGCTGATAATGAGTTCGTAAATTTTATTTGAAATATTAATTTTATGATCTTGTAATCCGTGGGCAATTTTTTGTTTTGGGGTTAAATGTTTTTTGCCAATTTGTATTTTTTCTTCGGTAGCGTATCCTGAAAGTTCTATAATTTCTAAACGATCGCGTAGGGCAGGTTGAATTTGTTGTAAATTATTGGCTGTAGCAATAAATAATACTTTACTTAAATCGAATTCGGCTTCAATATAGTTATCGTAAAAACTATGATTTTGTTCTGGGTCTAATACTTCTAACAACGCTGAAGATGGGTCGCCTTTATAATCAACTCCCATCTTGTCAATTTCGTCTAAAATAATTACTGGATTAGCTGAATTACATTTTTTTAAGGTTTGAATAATTCTGCCCGGCATGGCGCCGATGTATGTTTTGCGATGTCCTCGAATTTCGCTTTCATCGTGCAAACCACCTAAGGAGATACGTCCATACTTACGTTCTAGAGCACGTGATATTGATTTACCTAAAGAGGTTTTACCGATTCCTGGAGGACCTACAAAACACAATATAGGGCTTTTCATGTCGCCTTTTAGTTTTAATACTGCCAAAAATTCTAAAATGCGCATTTTAATTTTTTCCATGCCATAATGATCGTCATCTAAAATTTTAGCTGCATTATCTAAGTCGTAATTATCAGTAGTTAATTCGTTCCAAGGTAAATCTAATAAGACATCTAAATGATTAAAAATAACAGAATAGTCAGGTGAATAGGGATGCATCCGCTCTAGTTTCTTGATATTCTTATCAAATAAATTTTTGATATCCTCCGACCATTTTTTGTTTTCAGCTTTACGCTTCATTTCTTCTATTTCTTTGCTATTATTCTCATTACCAAGCTCTTCGTTTATGCTTTTTAGTTGTTGTTGTAAAAAATATTCTTTTTGTTGTTTATCAATTTCGGTTTTGGTTTTGTTGATAACTTTATTTTTTAATTCGGCGTAGTTAATTTCATTATTTAAAAGAAAAATAAGCTTTTCGGCACGTTCTTCAATGTTATTGAGCGTTAAAAGTTCTTGTTTGTCTTCAATAGGACAGGTTAAATTGCTACCAATGAAATAAATAATATAATTGGGGCTGTCAATATTTTTTAATAGAAACAGTGCGTCGTTCGATTGCGTTGAAAATTTCAATAATTTTGAAAATTGGTCTTTAATAGAATCAAGCAAGGTGTCAAATTTTATTTGGTCGGTGTTAGGCTTGTCTTCTAAAAACATAATATTGCCTTTTAAAAAAGGTGTTACTGATGTGATACTTAATAATTCAAAGCGGGCTATACCCTGAATAATAATGGTTGTACCGCCATCGGGCATGGTAATGAGTTTCAAAATTTTGGCTACAGTGCCACAAGTGTATAAATGCTCAAATTCAGGGTCTTCGGTGTCTGGATCTTTTTGAGCTAATACAGCAATGTATTTGTCTGTTTTGTATGATTCTTTAACAGCTAATATATTTTTATCTCGGCTGACGGTTATAGGTATAACGATATGAGGAAAGAAGACAGTGTTGCGAAGTGGTAAAATGGGAAGTTCAGTTGGCAAATCGGCGATATTAAAATTTTCGGCATCAATTTCATTTATTTGAATGATAGGAGAAATTGGATGCGATTCTTTTTTTGAAAAATAACTTGAATGAGACATAATATTGTTTTGAAAATAATGACAAATTTAATTCCATGATAAATAATGGACTTTTTGTCAAAAAAAAAATCCCCCAGAATATATAAAACTGGAGGATTTAAGAATTTTTTGTCAAAATTAATGAGCAGGAGCTGGTGCAGTTGTTGTGTCTGCTGGAGCTGCAGTAGTTGTGTCAGCAGCGGCTTCAGTTGGTGCAGTTGTTTCAGCTGGTTTTTCTTCAGCATTGCCACCGCAGGCAACTAAAACACCGGCCATAATAAGACAAGCGAATAATCTTTTCATAATAAAAATATTTAATTTGGTGCAAAGATACATAAAATAATTTAAAAAAAACATTTTTTTTAATTATTTTATTTTTTTAACCATTTTTTTAAAATATTTTGTTGTTTTTCAGGTTTATAGCAAGTTAAACTCTCCGTTTCGCTTAAAGATTTTCGTCTAAAGTCTTCATAAAGTATAATGGCACATGCCACCGAAATATTCAAACTTTTAACCATACCCACTTGAGGTATAAAAATGTTATTATCTAAGTGTTTTAATACGTCTAAACTAATGCCATCACCTTCATTACCAAATACATAACAAATTTTGTTGGGAGGCGTATAATCCCAAAAACAAAGGGCTTCGCTTGTTAAATGAGTCCCTGTAATGATAGGGTATTTTTGTTTTATAGCTTCTAAACATGCGGAAGTTGTATCAAATTGATGAACTTCTAACCATTTTTCAGCACTACTACTTGAATTTTTCCCAAAATATTTTAGTGGGGGTGCTAAGGTATTTAACACAAAAATTTCACCGATGCCAACTGCATCGCATGTTCTCATAACAGCTGCAATATTATGGGGATTAAAAACATTTTCTAACAATACAGAGGCATCGTTACGTCTATTTTTTAATACGTTTTCCATTCTTTTTAACCTTTCTGGTGTCATTATTTATAATTTAAAATCATTTGGCAATCCTAACCCAGCAAAAATTGGCTTTTTGAAAAGAAATGGGTTTTGCCTATCAAAAATAAGGGGTTGGTTTACATCGTCTAATAACAAAGGACCATCTAAGTCCGCAAAATCAACTTGTGGTAATAAATGGCAACATGCGGCTGTGCCAATAATTGTTTCATTCATGCTGCCTAACATAACCGATAAATTTAAAGATTTAGCTTTTTTGATGATTTCAAGTGCCGCTGTTATACCACCACATTTGGTAAGTTTAATATTTATACCATGATATTTTGCGGCACAATGCTCAATATCACCTATGTTTTTACATGATTCATCGGCTATAAAAGGAATTTTACTGTCCACTTTTAAAGCGGCTAATCCGTGGTCTTCGTTTACAGGCAAAGGTTGTTCTATAAGCTGAATATTAAGATTTTCGAGTGTTTTTAAACTTTGTTTAAGTTTATCTAATGTCCAGCCACCATTGCAGTCTATTTTAAATAATTTTGTTGTAAATTGTCTTAGTTGTGCCAGTGTGTTTAAATCGTTTTCAAAACCGATTTTTATTTTGTATAGCGGCGCTAGATGTTGAGAGATCATTTGTTCTTGCATTGCTAAGGGTGTATCTATTGAAATAGTATAATTATTGAGCGGGATGGTATCCCAATTTGTTTTAAATAGTAGATATAAAGGTTCTTGTTTTAGCTTGCCGTAATAGTCCCAGCCAGCCATATCTAAAGCATTCACTATAAATGGATCTTGAGGAAAAAGATGGTGAAGAAAATGCCAAAATCGAAATGGGTCGGTAATCGTAAATTTTTCAATAACAGGTTTAAATTTTTCGATTTTCGCAATCATATCAGGAACATTGGTTTGATAATAACTTATGGCAGGTGATTCGCCCCAACCCTTGATGATGCCATTGCTGATTGATACAACTAAAGCCTCTTGGTGGGTTTTGGTTCGCCCTCCTGAAATGGTAAAAGGGATATGAAATTTTGAATGGATGTGAAATAAATCTATTTTTAGCATGATAAACGATTTGTCATGATATTAAGATTTTTTAAGTGTTTACAAAAGTTATCGTCTTGTACTAAGTCTTCGATACATATTGGTAAGCGATATTTCCAATAATGGTGCGGATTAGCTGGTACATTGATACGTTCATCATCGGGGTTCGATGGTTTGTAATCATGTTTCAGCCATAATAAATCCTGCATTTGAAATACTGACAAAATTGCAGGCGATTGAAGATGATGTTTTATGATGGCTTCAATAATGTCTTTATTGGCTTCAGCTGGTAATTGTCCTTGAAATCCTAAATAATTATTGTAAAAATTTTGCAAATAAGCTGGATTTTCTTGCCACCACCCACTTAAAGTACTGGTATCGTGCGATGAAGGCGTTACCACACATAAATAAGGTGAATTTTCGGGTATGTTATATTGTAATTGTCCGTTGTTGGGCATGCGTTGCACTTCCAAACTTAACATATTGAGTTCTTTCATTAATTTGGGCACACATTTTGGCACTAAGCCTAAATCTTCACCACAAATTAGCATTTTGGTAACGTTTTTTAAGGCTGGTAATTTTTCTCGCCCTTCTTTATCCCATAATGACTCTTGAAGTTCAAAAAAGTAGTAATTATATAGGCGATATAAAGATTCTTTAATATCGTTTGGTAAATAACGATATGAATGTGTTTTATACATGAAAAATCGAAAATGATAGTTATCGGGTTGGGTATCTTTAAATAAAATTCTATTAGACATTAAATAGAATAGATTATCTAAAATATGCGAATTTTCGGTATTTTTAGGTTTAATTTTATGCCAATGATTTTGTATATCTTTTTGATTTTGAAAATTTTGTTTAAAATGATATAAATCCTCATGTTGATCTAAAAACTCTTGCATAACCCAAGTTTTTTCTCCTTTAAACAATTCATCAAGAATAGCATCGTTGATAAATGGTTCGGTTAAACGATAAATAGATATAAAAATATTATTATAAAATAAATCGGTAGGTTTTATAGGAATGGCGGGTTCAAAATGCCCCATGATACCTTGAATTTCGCCACTTGGGATACTCCATATTCTAAAAAAACCTAAAATGTGGTCTATTCTAAAAGCGTCAAAGAATTTTTCCATAAATTGGAATCGGGCTGCCCACCATTGGTAACCGGTTTCTTTCATTTTTTGCCAATTATATGTAGGGAATCCCCAGTTTTGCCCCAAATCGGAAAAGTCATCGGGCGGTGCACCAGCTTGATATTCTAAATTAAAAAGCGCTTTATTTTGCCAGGTATCAGCCCCATGCCTCGAGACGCCAATAGCTAAGTCGCCTTTTAATATGATGCCTTGTTTTTGTAAATAATGATGAACATCGAGGAGTTGTTTTTGTAACCAGTATTGAACCAAAACATGTACCCCAAGTAAATCATTTTTAGTCATTTCAGTTATAAAACTTGTCATCGTCTGCGTCCATTTATTGAAAGATTCGGAAGGCCAGGTATCCCAAGTTGTTTTGTGATACTTACCTCTAAAATAACAAAAATAACAATAGCCAATTAACCAATCTTTATTTTCTGTAATAAATATTTGAAAATCATTGCTTTTTATAGTAGTTTCTTTAAGTTCTTGATAAATTTTGTTAATATATATCCATTTGGTTTTTAGCACGTTTTCGTAATCTAAATCTTTTAAAGAATTGCATAGTTTCATAGCACCTTCGTACTCTTTAATAATTTTAGAATCCTTACTTAAAAGTGTGGATAATCTTAAATAAATGGGATGGATAGCAAAAGCTGAAATTGCTGAATAAGGGTAAGAATCTAACCATGTTTCGGTTAGTGTTGTGTCGTTAATAGGCAAGATTTGTATCATTTTAAGACCGCATTTTTTTGCCCAATCGCCTAAAGTTTTTAGATCTTCTATTTCGCCAACGCCGCCGCTTTGTTGAGTTTTTAAACTAAAAACAGGAATTGCTAAACCAGTCGCTTTAAAACTTTGGTTATTTGTTCTAAAATAGCCATCTTGAAAGAGGGTGGGGGCTTTCTCTGAAAGTATGCCAAGCCGATCTTCGCCATCTTCGTATAAAATAAAATTGGGGTCGGTTTTAGATTTTATGATATATTTGTAACGAAACTGCAACGATGATGCAATATTTAAAGCAAGCTGATAATCTAAGGTTTTTTTATTAAAACTTAAAATTAAAACCTGGCTATGTTCTTGCCAATTATTAAGTTCTGGAATGGAGCCTAAAATACAGAGATATTGATCTGGTAAAAGGTCGAATTTTTTCACTGAAAAGACTACATTCTCTTCTGAAAAATGGTCAAATACATTAGAAGTATTTGGTTTACAAAGGCTGTGGGCAAAACAAGGTTGGTTAAAGAATTGCGCCATGTCATTCAAATCAACCCAATTGTTTTTAATAATTATTTTGGGCATGTTACTGAAATGATAAAGTTCAAGGTGGTATTTTCCCGATTCTTTAATCTTGTAACCATCTTTTTTAACAAGGAAAAAATAACTTAAAAATGGTTGTGTTTTTTTGAGTTCAAGCGTAGTAAAGCCTTGCCAAAGATTAGTATTAACGTATTCTAATTCAATTTCTATAGAGAGCGATGGGTCTGATTCATTTAATAAATTACAATAAAAATTTTCGCCATAATTTGAATGATAATCTATATAAATTTGAACCTGTTTTTTGATTTCCATAGATAATTTATTTTGTTAAGTCAAAGTTACAGAATATTTTTCAATTTTTATGGTAAATTAAATAATATTGTTTTGATAAAATAATAATTTGTAAATTTGCAATAATTTTCAATCATTAATTTAAGATTTTATGAAAACAGCTACAAAATACGTGCATGCAGGTATGGAACCAGATACTGCTACAGGGGCTATTATGACCCCAATTTATCAAACCTCTACTTTTGTGCAAGCCTCGCCAGGCAACAATTTAGGTTATGAATATGCTCGAAGTAAAAATCCAACCCGAACTAGTTTAGAAACCGCCTTGGCAGTTTTAGAACAGGCTCAATATGCCTTAGCTTTTAGTAGTGGTGTAGCAGCAACCGACGCCATCTTGAAATTATTCATTCCTGGTGATGAAATTATAACTTGTAACGACTTGTATGGCGGTTCGTATAGATTATTTGACAAAATTTTAGCACCACAAGGCTATATTTTTAATTATGTAGATACAACTAAAATTGAATCGCTTGAACAAAACTATAACGCCAAAACAAAATTAGTTTGGATTGAAACACCTACAAATCCTTTGATGCAAATTAGTGATATCCAAGCTATTGCCAATTGGTGTAAACATAAAAATATTTTATTAGCAGTCGATAATACCTTTGCCAGTCCTTATTGTCAAAATCCGTTGCTACTTGGTGCGCATATTGTTATGCACTCTGTAACAAAATATATTGCTGGTCATAGCGATGTGATTCAGGGTGCCGTGATGTTAAACGATAAAAATCTTTACGATAAACTTTATTTTACTCAAAAAAGTTGTGGTGCGGTTCCTGGACCATTAGATTGTTTTTTAGTTTTAAGAGGTATTAAAACCTTGGCATTGCGGATGGAAGCGCATAATAAAAATGGTCAAGTTGTAGCCCATTATTTAAAAAATAACCCGAACGTGAAGCAAGTATATTGGTGCGGTTTTACTGACCATCCACAATACCCGATAGCCCAAAAACAAATGTTAGGATTTGGTGGTATGATAAGTTTTGAATTAAAAAGCGAACGGATTGAGGATGTATTAAAATTTGTTTCAAGTACAAAATTATTCTCTTTAGCCGAAAGTTTAGGAGGTGTCGAATCATTAATAAACCACCCAGCCACTATGACCCATGCTTCGATACCCAAAGAAATTCGTTTAAAAAACGGTTTAAGCGATGGCTTGATACGTTTAAGCGTTGGTATTGAAGACGCCGATGACTTAATTGCTGACTTAGAAATGGCATTTTCATGTTGTTAAAAATTCAAATTGAAAATGGCACAAAAGTTTGGAATCATCAACAAAAACTTTTTGAACATTTAAATTTTTGTTTTGAATTTCCTAAAAAATATGCCATTCGAGGACCTAATGGGAGTGGTAAGTCCACATTACTAAAAATATTGGCTGGGTTAACGCCTTTAACCCAAGGTAGCCTAATTCTTGAAGGCATCTCCAAAAAAGAATTTTATAAAAGTATTGTAATTGTAGCACCTTGGATGGATATTTTTGAAGAGTATAATCCCGTAGAATTTTTGACATTTCATTATAATTTTAAACCAATAAAAAAACCTTTAAACATTTCTGATATTCTTGAAGCAATAGGCTTACAAAATCATGTATCTAAACGCATCGATATATTTAGCAGTGGCATGAAACAACGGTTAAAATTAGCACAAGCTTTATATAGTGACGTGCCCATCATTTTTTTAGACGAGCCAACCATGAATTTAGATGCTTTAGGAGTTCAATGGTATTTAGATACTATTAAAAATACTTGTAAAAATCAAATGGTTATTGTATCAAGTAATTTAGAATCAGAATTATTGGGTATCGATGACGGCAGTTTATTGCTTAAAATCTGATCCCATAAGTTAGGGTAAAATTCGACCGAATAGATTGAAGGTTGGCATAGGTATTGTTTAATTGGCTGACTCTGTAAGGAAAATTCACACTATTATTAGTAATGTAACCGTACGAAAGATCAATATAACTTATTCTTCCATGATAGCCTAAACCTAAACTAAAAACTGAATTACCATTCTTATTGAGTGCAGATTGACTATATGGCGACTGAAATGCAGCATAACCACCACGAAATGCCCAACCACTTATGCTTAATTCAACTCCAATTTTGTAATTTAGGGTGTTTCGATAATAATTTTGAATAGTTGAATTGACGTCTTCAAAGTAATTAGATAAATCATCCTCGCCTTCATTACCAGAAATATAGGCGGCCGATGTGTTTGTAACGTATTCTACTTCGCCAGAAACAAAGCCTTTTAATTTATTAAAATCTTTAATGTTACCAAAAATATATCCAGCATTTATTTGGAATTTAGCAGGGGTTCTATAAATATAATCTACTTGTCCCGAGTTGCCATTATTTAAATCGCTACTATATGATGTGCGATCGATAAAACCATCGTAATTGCCAACATTAGAGCTTAAAGAGGCGTCAATTTCATCTGATAAATATATAGTTTGAGGAGTATGGATACTAAGTCCTAAATTTAAACGAGGTATCGGTTTATAAATAACCCCTAATTTTGCACCTATTCCTGAACCAACCGTTGAATAATTAACTACATAATCGAGATATTGAAACCCAGAATCGTTGGTAGTTTTGTCTTCAGAATATGTAGTCGTTCTATAATAATTAACAGATGGTATAATAATTGAAATACCTAAGCTTACTTTATCGGACACTTGACCACCAACTCCAAATGCCCATTCTCTTAAGCCACCCGATTCAATTTGATTCACTTGTTGTAAAGTGCCTAAAGTATTATAAGGTACTAAGGTTTTATAAAAAGGATAAGGACCGGCATTAGAGGTATCAATTAAATAATTTAAATAGGCTAAACTGGCGCCAAATGGTAATTGATTATAAGCAAAATTTGTGTCTTGACCTTGAAGGGATTCTAACCAAGAGTTCGTGATAGAGCTATAATTATTAAATCCACTATATTTTGTAGTACGGTTATAATTTGCTAATTGATTTATTGAGAAACCAAAACTCCATCTTGTATTTCTAATTGGAAATGCAATGCCGCCTAAGGGGAATGATCCTCTTAATCGCGATGAATATTTAGAAGAATTGCCTCTGTAATTATTATTCCAATCGGTAGTAAAATAATCAAGCATGCCTACTATTTCAAATTTTCTTATAAAACCTAAACCTGCTGGGTTGGTATTTAAGCTGGAGATATCGCCACCAATGGCTGACATGGAACCCGCTACACCATTAAATCGAGACGTGCCATTAGGTATAAAATTACTATATTTTAAAATATCGTCAGGGGTTTGTGAAAAAATCAAAATTGTACTTAATAAACTTAATGTTAAAGATAGAATTTTTTTCATAGTTTTGTTTTATGTATTGAAATTGTTTTTAATTTAATGACCTCGTCCGCCTCGTCCGCCCCCGCCACCAAAACCACCGCTAAAACCACCGCCACCACTAAAACCGCCACTAAAACCACGGCTTTGTCCTGAATTAAAAAAGCTGTTGTTAAAGTTTGATCTGCTTGGAGCATTGTTGTTATAATATCCTGAATTTGCATTGTTGGGAGAATTACTAAAGGTATTATACGACCTAGTATAGCTTGGTTGCGAGTAGGTTTGGGTTCTGATATTATTGTTTGAATAAGCACTATTAGTATTATTATATCTATTTGAATAATAAGACCCTACATTATTAACAACGCCGCGTCCACCACGATTGTAATTGTTGCTATTATACCCACTGACAGGAAAATTACCTACATTGTTTCTAAAACGAGGGCTTTGATAGTTAAAATTTGAAATATATGGGTTGTAATAGTAAAGTGGTAAAACGCCGAATCCATAGGGGTTACCCCAGCCGCCCCAACCTCCAGCAAATGCCCAATAAGAATAAAAGGGGTTGTAAAAACCAGAATAAAAATTATTATAAAATCCCCAAGGGTTGTACAATGAAAAAGCACTATAATAAAAAGGATTGTAATAATACGGATTGGCATAATTGCCACCATACCAACCGTTCCATGAGTTGTAAGAGTAATCGCCATAATCACCTCGGCTATCATTCCAATAGCTCCAATCATCAATGCTTTGAAATTTTTGACGATTTTGTGCTTTTAGTCGTAAATATCTATCATCGGGATTGTCGGATAATTGACTTATTGAATTGTTATCGTCATCGTCGTCATCATCTAAGTTTTGATTGTAATTAGTTCTATTAACAGGCACATATTGTTTGCGAGGCGAAGTATTATAAACATTATCATCTTCAGAAGAACCAGCAACTATTATACAGCTGCTCAAGTTTAATAAAAAGATTAAACTTAAAAAGTAAAGTACGAAAGTTTTCATAATTCTAAATTTTATTAATGCAAAGATACATTAATTTTTAAATATTAACAGAATGTTGCAATATTATTTTGTTAAATTTTCTTTAAAATAAAAAAAATAATTAAAATCAATAATTATTTGTTAATAAAATCTTATTTTTGTGGATTGTATGTTGAAAAGTTTTAAAAATATAATTAAGATTTTTGCCTTAATGATTGGGGTTTGTTTCAATGTAGTGCTTTTGAATAGCCAAACAACTACATTTAGATCGATTTCAAATTTTATAGTTCAGCCTGGTGAGTTAATTACCTTAAGAGGTAAAGGCATTGATTCGGTTTTATTGGTTAGCTCTTCCATGTCTTTTGCTATGAAATTTACAAATGTAAACAAAGCAAGAATTACAGGGTCAGGGAATAATGGCGATTCTAATTATTTTTTTAATCTACCTTTAAATTTCATAGAAAATTCGTATTGGCTTAGAATCAGATACGCTAATGGTAATTTTGTGGATAGTTTTATGGTTGTACGGGTTTCAAAAGATAAATCTTTATTAACAATTTCAGGCTGGGGCGATAACAGTTTGGGGCAATTAAATGTTCTCAATTTCTCTAATAATTATTATGTGGATTTTGCATTAGGGACAGACTTTACAGCTGGGTTATTAAATAATGGCAATGTGAAGGCTTGGGGTGATACTTTGGAAGATGTTCATGTTGTGCCCACTAGTATCAATTTAAATGTTGTGCAAGTTGCCGCAGGACGTAATCATGCCTTAGCGCTTCTTAATAATGGAAAGGTTGTGGCTTGGGGGGCGAATGATAGCAATAAAGCTACAGTACCTATAGGAATCGATAGTGTGGTTAAAGTGTTTGCAGGTGATAATTTTAGTGGTGTTTTAAGAGCCAATGGAAAAATTAAAATTTGGGGTGATACAACGTACGGTATTAAATCGATAGAGGATTCTACAGATTTTATTAAAGATGTGGTTGTTGCTAAATATCATGGCTTGTATTTAACCAATCAAGGTGAAGTAAAATTTTGGGGTGATAATAGAGATTCTACAAAATTAGATTCTATTCCAAACGCTGCTAAACTTGATGTTATTGGGCTTCGTACAGGCATTAAACACGCTATTGTAATTAAATCGACTGGTGATTTTGTGGCTTGGGGTGATACAACCGATGGCAGATTGAATTTTCCTAAAAACAAAACGTATTCTCTTTTAAACACCGGGGCAAATCATAGCATGGCTATTAGAGATACCACCAAATTAATAGCTATTGGTAATAATGAATTTGGCGAAGTTATTATTCCGCAAGTTGTCTCTGAAGCTGATGAAGTTAACAGAAGAGTTTTTTATATTTATACTGGAAGTTTAGCCAATTATAGCTTTGTGCACCGAAATTTTGTTATTCAAACTGAAGCCAACCAATTTGGTGCTATTAGTCGTGATGAGGTTGCGTTAAGAAATGATACTAGAATTATCGGTTATGCAGACCCTACTGGTTTAGACGTAGCCTATAGTGATAGTGTTTTTGTGAATGGTAATTATTTGCCAAGTTTAAGAAACTCAATATCATTAACGCTTTCTTTCATTAACTCTGACTATAAAATAAGAGTGGTTTTTGCAAAAAGAATATATAATATTTTAACCAAAACAAAAAACGGTATTATTACACCGGATACATTAGCAACGTATTTTGAACCTTCGTCTATAACGTATAGCCCTAAGGATAAGTATGTTATATATGGCATTTACCCAAATGAGAAATTTAATGCGGATGCTAGCCGTGATTCTTTAACACGTTATACGTTTAATCGCGTGTCAGCTGACAGTTTTATTAGAGTTATATTTTGGGATACCAATAGAGCTTTTGTTAGGAAACTAGATAAATACTTACTACAAAAAAAAGATACTTTAAATATATTGGGTAAAAAAATTGGGTATATTAGATTAACGAATAGTTATGATTCAGTAAAATTAAACTATTTTTCTAAACAATTTGTAGCATCAGAAGGAGATACCTTGTATCGTTTCGTGTTACCGCCAAGTTTAAAAACCGACAAAATATATAAAATCTTGGCATACAACCCTAAATTCGATTCGGTTAATGAAGAAACACATCAAATAAGATTGTATCACCCACCCGATAGTGTATCATATATTATTTCGCAAGGTTACGAAGCAAATGAACCTAATATAGACGGTCAATTAAATATTCCTACAGATAGTCATAATTTTATTTATTTTACAGGGGCTTCTTTTCATACCTTAGGGTTAAGAGCCGATGAAACCGTGAGCGCATGGGGGTTTAAAGATAATGGTCAGATATCCGTGCCGGTTGGTCTTAATAAAGTGATTGATGTGGTAGCTGGTGAAACCTATAGTGCGGCTTTGCGAGGCGATGGTAGTATTGCAATTTGGGGCGATAGTTCTGGCGATGCCTCATTAGGACTTAAAAGTTTTATTGATTCTGAAAATATTGTTCAGCTTGTTGCTAGTCCATATAATCTAATAGCTTTAACCTATGATGGTAGAATTTTAAGTTGGGGTAGAAACAATAATATTGGTTTTTCAACAACTATTAATAATGATTATGGAAACTTTCTTTCTGAAAATATTACAATTCCGTTTCCGCCAGCGGTTCGAATTGCCTCTGATATTGTTACTATTAATGGTTTAATAAGTAAAGATAGTTTACATATTTGGGCGGATCCCACTAATTTTGATTTTATGTCTGGACGTGGCTCTGGAGCATACGAATATAATAACAGTAATTATTTAAGATACCCTACTAATAATCAAACAAGTAATTTTAAAGATTTTAGTGCGGGCGGAAGACATGGTGTAGCCATATTGAGAGATAGTAGCTTAGTACAATGGGGCAACACTTTAAATAATCCAACGATTCCTGCTTTAAAAGCCATTGCCGTAGCTACTGGTGGCGATTTTAATAACCCAGAAAATTTTTTTAGTGTTGCTTTAAAACCAGATAGTACCATTTCTGTTTGGGGTGGTAATATTTTGCCACAAATTCCTTTGTTAAAAACGCCCATTAAAAATATTGTATCTATATCTGCTGGTACAAGTTCGCTCAACTATTTTGGTTTAAAACGTATTATGGTAGAAACCCAACAAAATTTTCCTTTTAAAATTACACCCAATACTTTTGTTAAGTTCAAAGATAGCCTGATAGTTAGTTTTATGGCAGATACAGGTTATTTTATTGATAGCGTTTTTGTTAATAATGTATATGTTGATTCTATTAAATATAAAGATACAATAAAAGGTTCTTTTAAATTTAAAAACATTACCGAAGATAGCCTCATTTATGTTCAATATAAATTGCGTAAATTTATTATTTGCACAATGGATACAAATGGCAGTATCACGCCAACCGATTCACAAGCCAACTATTTACAACCTGTAACCATTACTTACAAACCTGATACGGGTTATAAATTGGATTCCATTTTTATCAATGGCATTTATAAACCTAATTTAGTTAGAGATTCGCCAACCCAATATACTTTTAGAAAAATTTTGGGTGATAGTTGTATTAGAGTGGTATTTGGTTTAAAACGTGATACTATTTTTACGTCTGTTAAAAACGGCTTCATTAATCCAACGCCACCCTATCGGCTCACGGACTATTTTACGCCAGTGGTGGTTTCTTATAGTTCGGCTGGTTACAAGCTTGATAGCATTTATATAGATGATAAATACGATTCTGCCGCAACTAAAGACTCTTTAACACGCTATACTTTTTCTAAGGTACTAAAAACACGTAAAATTAGAGTGGTTTATAAAATAGATAGTTTTTGGATTTTTACTGAGGTTAAAAATGGCACGATTTCGCCAAGCAAAAAAGTTACTGTAAAAGATACTACTATTATATCATACGCCGCTTTAGATAACGAGTATCGGTTAGATAGTATTTTTATTGATGATGTGTTTTATCCATTAACTACACGAGATTCCATGTTTAAATATACATTTGCTAAAATTGCTAAAAATACTAAAATTAGGGTTGTTTATAATGTTATAGATACTTTTA
>JASGCT010000039.1 GCA_030053915.1 Alphaproteobacteria bacterium | reverse complement strand
CTGTTAACTTATAATTGCTACACGAAACGATGGCAATCTCGAACATAGCAAAAAAGCCGTTCAAAATCATCAGTAAAAAAATTATTAAGAAAACCATGACAACACCATTTTAATTTTAATATTAAAAACTATTGAAAATTCTGTTTTTAAATTAATTTGCAAAGATACAAATTTTTATTAAAATTATGTTTTAAAATAAATAAAATTTGTACCTTTAAGAAATTTTTTATTGTAGAAATGAAAAAAAGTTTCGTATTATGTTTGTTAATAGTTAGTTTGAGTTTTGGATATAGTCATTGTCAAAATGTATCTCGAGACTCAATTTTTATTTATCGTGATGTATATGGTATTGCTCATGTTTTTGCAGAAACGGATGCGCAGGCTGTTTTTGGTTTTTTATTTGCTCAAGCCGAAGACGATTTTGAACGTATCGAATTAAATTATATTGAAAAACTTGGAAGACAAGCCGAGATTTTTGGAAAAGATAAATTAGCTGAAGATTTAACGAATCGAATCTTATTCGACCAAGATAGTGCTTTTATGGACTTTAAAAATGCGCCATTATGGCTTAAAAAATTGCTTATAGCATTTGCAGACGGCTTAAATTATTTTTTAAAGACCCATCCAAATATCAAACCTAAGTTGTTAACCCATTTTGAACCTTGGTATCCTTTGTTATGGACAGACGGTAGCATAGGGGCGGTTGGCATGGATAACATTACTTTAAAAGAAATTAAAGCTTTTTATTTTAATAATAAAGAATTAGATTTACATGAAATAGACGACCTTACACGTTATGACAAAAATAGTAAACTTGATGAATATAATGCCTCGAATGGTTTTGCTATTGCGCCAGAAAAAAGTGTATCTAACGAAGCCATGTTATATATAAATCCGCATACGACCTTATATTTTCGTCCCGAAATACATATTGTAAGTGCCGAAGGCTTAAATGCTTATGGGGCTGTAACTTGGGGGCAATTTTTTATTTATCAAGGATTTAATGAATATAATGGTTGGATGCACCCCTCTACAAATGTAGATAACCAAGATACTTATTATGAAACTATTGTTCAAAAAAACAATCGCTATTATTACGAATATGATCATCATCTATTTCCTGTGGGCATTAGAAATATTCAATTAAAATATCTTGAATCTAATGAAATGTCAGAAATTAAGGTATCTACATATTTTACCAATAAAGGACCTGTTTTAGCTCAAAGAAATAAAAAATGGGTTAGTTTGCAAGCAAATAATAGAAATATTCAAGGGTTAATGCAATCTTTTTTACGGACTAAAACTAAAAATATTGACGAGTTTAAAGACATTCTTAAACTTTGCGCAAACACGTCTAACAATACCATGTACGCTGATAGAGAAGGCAATATAGCTTATTGGCATGGCAATTTTTTTCCTGTAAGAAAGTCCCATTTAGATTGTAGCCAAACTTTGGATGGTAGTTTAAAAGAACAGAATTGGTTGGGTATTCATCGTTTTGAAGATGGCCCGGCATTTTATAACCCGCCTTCTGGATTTTTACAAAATTGTAATTCAAACCCAATTAGCGCCGCGGGAGTGCCTAAAAATAGGGCAGATTTTATTAATAAATACCCAAAATACATGATACCAGATGGCGAAAATTTTAGAAGTATTCAAGCATTATCCCTTTTAAATAAGATTGATAAAATTAATTTAGACCAACTTATTCAACTTGGATATAACCCATACTTGTCGGCATTTGATATTATCATTCCTAAATTTATTGAAAGGTCAGGTCCATTTTTTAATAACTATCCAAATTTTCAATGGCTATTTGACTCTATAAACACTTGGGAAAGAGCGATTAATACAGAATCTATGACATCAACTATTGCCACAACATGGCTAGAAAATATGCCAAGTGCTATTAAAAAAGTTTATATTCAATCTGGTGAAAAAGACCAGGTTCAAAGTACTCAATATTTTATGGATACCGTTGACCCAGTATATTTAATAAATAGTTTAATAAATACTTATAACGATTTAGTTATAAAATATGGTGCTGATAATATAAAATTTGGTAAGATAAATCGTTTTCAACGATTATCTGCCTCATCTTTGCCTTATTTTAATGATAGATTAAATTATTTCTCTGTTACGCATGGCTCAAGTTTATGGGGATCCTTGGCAAGTATGAATACTAAACATTTTAATTCAAAATATAGGTATTTATACAGTGGCAATAGTTTTGTTTGTGCGGTTCAGTTTGGTAAAAAAATTGTGGCGAAATCTAGTTTAGCGGGTGGTGTTAGTAATAATCCAAAAGCGCCTTATTTTTTTAACCAAGCACAAGACTATATACAAGGAAATTTTAAAACTGTATTTTTTTATAAAGATGATATTATGAAAAATTTAAGTTCAAAACAAATTTTAAAATATAAATAATTGATAATGAATAGAAAAAATGAATCAAATAGACGTATTGCTGTATTTTGTGGTTCCAATTTTGGGAATTCCAATAAAATAATTTCTGAAGTAAAACGAGTTGCAGAAGTTTTAGTTAAGAACAAATTTAACTTAGTTTATGGTGGAAGTACCGTTGGATTAATGGGGCTATTGGCAGATACTATGTTAGAACTTGGAGGACAAGTTTATGGGGTGATTCCTAATTTTTTTAATGAATTAGAAATTGCACATCCTAATTTAACTGAAATTTATTTTGTAAATACCATGCACGAACGTAAAGCTAAAATGTACCAATTATGTGACGGCGTGATTGCGTTACCTGGTGGCTTAGGCACCTTAGATGAGTTGTTTGAGATGGCTACTTGGCGTCAATTAGGTTTGCACGATAAGCCTGTAGGTTTGTTGAATTTAGAACATTATTATACCCATCTTATTTCGTTATTAAATACAATGTTAGAAACAGGTTTTATTAATGAAGCTAAATTCAATATAATTATAAAAAGTGATAATATTGAAGATTTATTAATTAAAATGTTTCAATAAATTGAAGAAATAAATATATATTTAATATGGAATTTAATAAAATCATACGTGGCGGGTATCGTGCTTCTAATAATGATACCTCTTTAAAGGAAGTCATCAAGGCTGGTTTTATATGCCAAATAGGCTTTCAATTGCATGGTCAAACTCAAATTATTCCAACGGCTTATGGAGAAAAAGATGGTATATTATATCTTCATGGGCATAGTAAAAATCAAGCTTTACAAGCAATTTTAGAGAATCCTCAAATTTGTATATCTATAACGCATACGGATGGGCTTGTTTTAGCTACAACTTTATTTGACTCGTCTATAAACTATCGTTCAGCCATTCTTTTGGGAACCTGTTTTTTAATAGAACATTATGAAGATAAACTGAAAGCCTTAGAAATTATTACTAATCAAATTATACCCAATCGCTGGCAAGAAGTAAGTGTTGGAACATATGAACAAATTATGGCAACAACTGTTATTGGGTTTAAAATAGAATCAGCCTCGGTAAAAATTCGTCAAGGGGGTCCTGAAGGAGACGACAATAAACCATGTTCAATTTGGAGCGGCTATATTCCTTTAAGAACCATAGCTGAACCACCCATTGGAGATATAAAATTCAACAAAGGTGAATGTCTATTAAGTCCAGCTGTTGCCGCTTTTTTTAACGACCATAAATATAAGTAATTTGAATCTTTTGTCCTTAGTTCCCTACCCTTTTTTACCGCCTACCAAAGGGGGTGATTTAGGCATCGTAGAAGTTCATCATCATTTAGGAAAATTCCTCAATAATTATATTGTATCACCGCCCAATAAACCCGATTCAAATATTTATAATTTTACTTTATTACCATTATTTCCTGAGTCAAAAATTAGATATATACCATTTTTATCTTTTAATAAAATGTCAGCTTTAGTTAAAGAATTACATATCCATGCAATTTTTTGCGATCATCCTTATATGGCAGTCTTAGCGTATTTTATCGCTAAAAAACATAAAATTCCATGGTATTTAAGAAGTCATAATATTGAAAACCAACGTTTTAAATCCTTAGGTAAATCTTGGTGGCGTCTATTGTTCTGCTACGAAAGATGTGCATTTAATAAAGCTCAAAAAATATTTTTAGTATCATCGGAAGATGCTAAATGGGCAAATTGTTATTTTAAAATTCAAGAATCAAAACTTGTTTGGATTCCTTTTGGAACACGATTAAACCAAAATGATGTGAAGCCCTTTCAAGCTAGTTTGAAACATGATTTTTGTAATACATATAATCTTGATTCTAAAATTCCAATTACCTATTTTATAGGAGCATTTGATTATCATGCAAACCTAGAAGCCGCAAAAATTATCTTAGAAAAAATAATTCCTATTTTAAAACAACGGAACATGGTTATTCAAATTTTATTAATCGGCAAACATCTTCCAGAAAATTTTAAACAACGTATTGCACAAGCCAACTACCCTATTTATTACCTAAATTTTTTAGAATCCCTTGATAGTTTATTCAATGCCGCTCAACTTATGATAAATCCAATGTTACGTGGAGGGGGTGTTAAAACTAAATTAGTTGAAGCCTTAGCCCATAACAAAACGGCTATTAGTACCACTTCGGGTGCGGCTGGGATTCCTATAGAACTTTGCAATAATAAATTAAAAATTTCAGATGATTCGAATTGGGAAGATTTTGTTAATAAGATTGATGAGTCTTTACACGAAGAAAATCGAACAATAGATTCTAATTTTTATAAAATTTTTAATTGGAATCATATTGCGGAAAAAATTTATCAAAATATTAAGGACTAAATTTTATTTTTTTATTAACTTTACACCCAAAAATAGTATGATAATTAGAAGTAAAGCCCCTTTAAGAATTGGCTTAGCTGGTGGCGGCACAGATGTTAGCCCCTATAGCGATTTATATGGTGGATGTATTTTAAATGCAACGATTTCTCTCGCAGCTTATGCAACAATCGAACCAACCTCCGAGCCTTTTATTGAATTTTCTACATTAGATCGAGGCGAATACGATAAGGTACCCTTTGCTTCACAATTAGAAATTAATGGCAACCTTAATTTATTAAAAGCAGTTTATAATAGAGTTCAAAAAGATTATGGCTTAATAAAACATGGGTTTAAACTTTCAACCGCAGTGGATGCACCGGCTGGTTCGGGTTTGGGTACATCATCTACTTTAGTAGTTGCTATTTTAGGTTGTTTTGTTGAATGGTTAAACTTACCATTAGGTGAGTACGATATTGCTCAGCTTGCTTATAGTATTGAACGCGAAGACTTAAAATTATCTGGAGGTAAACAAGATCAATATGCGGCAACTTTTGGCGGTGTCAATTTTATGGAATTTTATCAAAAAAACGTTATTGTGAACCCCTTACGCATTAAAACAGAGTATCTTCATGAATTAGAGCATGATTTACTGCTTTTTTATACGGAAACTTCACGAGAAAGTGCCAAAATAATCGATGAGCAAGTTAAGAATGTATCGTTACAAAATAAAACAAGCCTTGAAGCGACGCACCTTATTAAAGAACAAGCTATCAAAATGAAAGAATGTTTATTGAAAGGCGATTTAAATAAAATAGGTGATATTTTGGACATTGGATTTCAGGAAAAAAGAAAAATTGCTCATAATATATCTAATTCTCTATTAGATGATATATATATTACAGCTAAAAACGCAGGTGCATCAGGCGGTAAAATTAGTGGTGCTGGTGGCGGCGGTTTTATGATTTTTTATTGTCCTAATACCACTAAATTCAAAGTGATGCAAAGTTTAGAACGTTTTAAAGGGCAATTTAAACATTATCAATTTACGGCTCAAGGACTAACAACTTGGAAAACCAAATCGTAATGAAAAAAATAAAAGAGGCTATTATTTTAGCTGGTGGATTGGGAACAAGGTTACAAGCAGTGGTAAAAGAACAACCAAAATGTTTAGCCTCAATTGCCCAACAACCTTTCTTGTCATATCAAATTAATTATTTATTAAAACAAGGTATTGAAAGGTTTATATTTGCTCTCGGTTATAAAAAAGAACAAGTTATCAATTTTATCCATGAAAATTATGCCCATCTTGATGTTGAGTTTTCAGAAGAACTGACACCCTTAGGAACGGGAGGTGCCATTATTAAAGCCTTACAATTAACTAAAAATACCGATGTTCTTATTTTGAATGGTGATAGTTATTTTAATATTAATCTAACTAATTTTTATCATTTATATCAACTTAAGGAAGCAAAACTTGCTTTAGCCTTGAAACCACTTTGTAATTTTGAAAGATATGGACGTGTTGAAATAAATTCTAATAATAAGATTACTAACTTCTATGAAAAAAATCCTTGTGCTAAAGGTTTAATAAATGGTGGAATATATATTCTCAACAAATTTTATATCAAACAGTTCAGCTTTCAAACAATATTTTCTATTGAAAAGGATTTTTTTGAAATGCAATATATGAATATCTCTATTTATGGCTTTTGTTTTGATGACTATTTTATTGATATAGGTATTCCAGATGATTATTTCAAATTTGAAAATGACATTTTAAATAAAACTATCTAATTTTTTTTTTAACTATTTGAAAATAAGTTAATTTGAATTTGATTCAAGAATTGATTTCATATTATCTAAACCAGTTTGAAACTCTTTTTTTAATATATCATTCATACCTGTAAGTGTTATAAAAATATTAAATGGATAAGGCATTTTACCACTACATGTCCATGTTACTTTTGTATTTGTTGCATTAATGCTTTCAAAAGTCATGTTAGCATCAGCGCCTCCTTGTCCGTCAAAATCTAATCGGGTAGTAAAATTTGTAAATGTATCAATTTTTACAATGGTTTGACACCCTTTGCCAGTAATTTTGCCGTCCCAACAAGATTTGAAACCAACAGTTCCATCTATCCCTGTGGTTTGTATTTTTACATTTGGGTCAGATTTAACCCAAGTACCATACTTATTTTGGTTGCCAATTAAAACTGCATAATTAAAAACAGTTTTTAGAGGTAGGTTGATGGTAGTAGAAGTTTCGGCTTTAAAATTTTTGGGTAAAAACAAAGCTACAATTAATACAAAAACTACAATCAGTAAAACAGCTAATAAAATTTTCTTAATAATTTTTTTCATATAATTATTTTATGCAAGTTACAAAAAAAAAATGTAATTTTGCAAAACTTTTTTTATGAGTTCTACGCTTACCCCTTTAATGAAACAACACCGCGATATTAAAAAAAGGTTTCCCGATGCAATATTATTATTTAGGGTTGGTGATTTTTATGAAACTTTTGGTGAAGACGCTATTAAAGCAGCACAAATATTAAATATTACATTAACTAAACGGAATAACGGTTATATGGAATCGTTAGAACTGGCAGGATTTCCATATCATGCTTTAGATAATTATTTACACAAACTTGTTAAAGCTGGTTACCGTGTGGCAATTTGCGACCAATTAGAAGATCCAAAATTAGCTAAAGGAATTGTTAAACGAGGCGTAACCGAAGTAGTAACACCTGGCTTAGCTACCCAAGATAAACTATTAAAAACAGATAATAATTTTATTGCTGCTATTCATCAAGAATCAAATTACTATGGTTTAGCTTTTTTAGATATCTCAACAGGAGATTTTTTTATTGCTGAAGCTAATGCCCAACAAACCCTTAACTTAATAAAAAATATTCAACCCGCCGAAATTATAATTAATAAAGCCCTCAGAACCCACTACCAATCTTTTTTGCCTAAAAAAATGTACTTTTATTATTTAGAAGATTGGAATTTTGACCTTAAATTTGCTACTGAACAAATTTTAAAACAATTTAAAACACATTCATTAAAAGGTTTTGGTATAGACGATTATAAACTTGGTGCAATAGCTGCAGGGATTTTATTATTTTATTTAAAAGAAACCGAACACCCACACTTACATCATTTAAATTCGATTCGATTATTAAGACACGATCAATGTTTACGTTTAGATAATTTTACAGTAAGAAATTTAGACCTCATTGATGCACCATTTCAAGGTGCTAGTCTGTATCAAATAATTAATCAATGCCAAACCCCAATGGGTTGCCGACTTCTTAAAAATTGGTTGCTTTTCCCAATTACTAACTTATATCAAATTAATAAAAGATTAGTAACTGTAGAGTTTTTAATAAAACAGATACCTATTAAATTGGCACTTGAAGAATTATTAAAACAAATTGGAGATTTAGAACGCCTAACTACTAAAATTTCTACCCGAAAAATTCAACCACGAGAATGTATGCATTTAGCTAAAATTATTAAAATAATACACGAACTAAAAAACATACTAAATACTACAAATTCAGACTATTTTAAAGAGTTATATGCTGAAATTCATACTCTTGAAATCTTAGAAAAAAAAATTACTGAAACTATTGTGGAAACGCCACCTCCTACACGCTCCAATGGCGGTTATATCAATAAAAATTTGTCATTAGAATTAGACGAATTAAAAGCTCTCTCCACTGATGGAAAGCAGATTCTTCAAAAGATAGTACAAGAGGAAATTATTAGAACAGGTATCAATTCATTGAAAATTGCGTATAATAAAGTTTTTGGCTATTATTTAGAAGTAACTCATGTGCATAAAGATAAAGTGCCAGCTGATTGGATTAGAAAACAAACACTTACCAATGCAGAACGCTATGTAACTCCTGCATTAAAAGAATATGAAGAAAAAATTGTTTCAGCGGACGAAAAATCACTTATTTTAGAAGAACAAATTTATCAAGACCTACTTAATTTTTGTCTTCCTTATCTTACTCAATTACAAGAAAATGCACAAAAAATAGCAATCATTGATGTTTTAGTAAACTTTGCAACTATTGCAATAGACTATAATTATACCAAACCATTTTTATCAGACCAAAAAGATTTATATATAGTAGAAGGACGCCATCCAATAATCGAACGCTCGTTACCAATCGAACAAGTTTATATTCCAAATTCAATAGAATTAAATAATCTCTTACAAATTATGGTTATTACCGGTCCTAATATGAGTGGTAAAAGTGCACTACTTAAACAAACAGCGCTCATCATCATTCTTGCACATATTGGGTGTTTTGTACCAGCCCAATCTGCTAACATTCCAATAACCGATACTATTTTTACTCGTATAGGTGCAAGCGATAATCAACACGATGGTGAAAGTACCTTTATGGTTGAAATGAATGAGGCAGCCAAAATAATAAATAATTTTACTGCAAAAAGTTTAATTATTTTCGATGAATTAGGGCGTGGTACCGCAACGTTTGATGGTATTGCTATCGCTTGGAGTATTATTGAATATTTACATAAACATACCCATCAACCTAAAACACTTTTTGCAACACATTATCACGAAATTAGCCAACTTGAAGAGTTGCTTCCAAGGTTAAAAAATTATCATATTAGTTATAAAGAAATAGATAATCAAATTTTATTTTTACGAAAACTTTTACCAGGCGCTACGATGCATAGTTTTGGAATACACGTGGCAGCTTTGGCAGGAATGCCCAAACAAATTATTGAACGCTCCAATGACGTCCTGAATAATTTAGAAAACAAAAATGAAAATCAATTAAAATCAATTAAAAAAATTAAACCTACCTCCAACGAGCTTTCCATTCAATTGTCTTTATTTGATAATACCAACGATGTGTATTTTAATGTCAAGCAAGAACTTGAAAAAATTGATATCAACCGCCTAACGCCCGTTGAAGCATTGATGAAGTTAGGGCAACTCATCAAAATGATTTCTTGAATACTAATTTATAGTATCAACTGACTACACCCTCTTAATTCATTGTCATGGATTCTACCTAAAATTTTAAAACTGCCATCTTCAAAAATCTCTCCGTAATCTTCAGTAGCAATAAAACTACAAGAGTTAAAATTTGCTAAATCGATAATATAAATTTGTCCCTTGCCGTATTCACGAACTTCTAAAGGATTATTAACGTCTGCCACCAAAACTTTCATCCAAGCCGGTGTAAGATAATTTCCAAATTCGTTTGTATAAGCCTGACTTAATAGCTCACACATACTATATTCTTCAAAAAATTTAAATAGCGGTGCTTTAGAAAAAACAAAATCTTTAAGTTCCGATAATTCTATATCGTGTTGCCTTCCCTTTAAACCACCTGTATTTATTACAGTCAAGGGAATTTTACTACATGAAAATTGATTCACAAAATCAATTAAAGCAAAACTTACTGAAAAGAGTACAATGTCCTCATTGAATTCTACTAATTCATGGATGTCTTTATAGAGTTCTTTAAAATTTTTGTTATAAAACCTATTTCTGGGGTGTTGTGATAATTGCATTAAATAATTTACCATATAAATTAAAGAAGAGTCTGAGTTTTCTATATAAGAAGGTAGTAAAGCCAAAATTGGTCTTGATTGTATTTTGCCAATAAATTTATGAAAACTTAACAAAATGCTGATCTCATAAATTTTTAAATCTGATACGAAATGCTGGCTTCTATTATGTTCGCCTTGAGTAGTACCACTGCTTTTAAAAATTTTATAAAATAGGGCTTCATCGTAATTACAAACAACTTTATTTGTTTTAAAAGCCGAAATGGGTAGAAATGGAAATTCACATATAGAATCAAAATTTAAATCAGATTTTTTTAATTGATGCACCCAAAATTTATAGACTTGATTATGGGATTTTTGATATTGAAAAATAGAATTAGCTAAACATAAAAAATTGGTATCATTAATATTAAATATTTGATTTTCAAACATTAAAGAGGTTCTTGTTGGCTTAAACAATGAAAACTTCCTAATCCCCAAATAATATCAAAAGCATCAATACCTATGACTTCTCTGGTTTTAAAAAGTTGCGATAAAATAGACAGGGCTTCATCGTCTTCTTTAACTCTAAAAGTTGGTACAATAACATATTTATTACAAATATAAAAATTAGCATAAGACGCTGGCAGTACTATATTTTTATAAATAATAGGTGTAGGCATTGGCAATTCAACAATATTCAATGGTTTTCCTGAAAAATCTAATCTAAATGTAGATACCTGTTTCAAATTTTCATACAGGGGTTTAAAATTGACATTTTTTTTGTTTTTTTCAACTACAACAACAACAGTATCGGCACTTACAAATCTAATTGTATCGTCTATATGTCCATCTGTATCATCGCCTTCTATACCATGTTTTACCCATAAAACTTGGTTAACACCATAATAATTTTTAAGTTTTGTTTCAATTTTAACTTTGTTTAAAGTAGGGTTTCTATTGGTATTCAATAAACAACTTGAAGATGTTATTACAGTTCCTTTACCATTAAATTCAACCGAGCCACCCTCCATAACAATATTGGCATTAAACATTGGAATATTGTAATAGTTGGCAATACGAAAAGGAATTTTATTATCTAAATTATAAGGATATTTATTTCCCCAAGCATTATATTCCCAATTCACAATTATTTTAGGGGTGTGGAATTTGGGGTTTTTATGGAGTAAAAAAGCAGGTCCATGGTCTCTACACCAAGCATCATTGGTTGGAAATTGATGAAAATAAATATTTTGTAAACTGCCTATTTGTCTTAATATCATGCTTTTAGCGGTGGTTTCCATCAAATTATTACAAACATTAATATGAACCATTTCGCTTTTAGCCAAGAATTTAATAAATTGGATGTAAGCATAATAAATGGCATCTATTTTACCAGGCCAACTTTTTTTATTATGTGGCCAACTAAGCCAAGTTGCTTGATGTTGTTCAAATTCAGGGGGGAAAAAGTAACCAAGGGAAGCAGGCGTATCGTTATTTTTAATATCTGGTAATTTACCCATTTTTAATCTATAAATTTTTTACAAATAGGGTCATAACTATCTGTCCTACGATCTCTCAAAAATGGCCAATGGGTACGGTAAAAACCTGTTTCTTTTAAATTAATTTTAATTATTGGATTATCTTCTTGTAAATGCGGTGATTGGTATAAAATACTACCAAACGGGTTAGCAACAAACGAGCCACCCCAAAATTGCATGCGACCATCTTGTTCAATACCTGTGCGGTTAACACTTACAATATGAACGCCATTAGCAACGGCATGGCTTCTTTGAATCAGTTGCCATGCTTGATATTGCTCTTGGTTTACTGGTTCAGTCTGGCTTGTATTCCAACCTATAGCAGTTGGGTAAAAAATAATTTCAGCACCCATTAAAGCAACAAGTCGTGCGGCTTCTGGGAACCATTGATCCCAACAAATTAAAACACCAATTTTAGCATATTTTGTATTAAATACTTTATATCCTAAATCACCAGGGGTAAAATAAAATTTTTCGTAATAGTTAGGGTCGTCTGGGATGTGCATTTTTCTGTAGATCCCCAAATGTTTACCATCTGCATCTATAACACATACAGAATTATGATAAAGACCTTGGGTTCTCTTTTCAAAATACGAAGCTACAATTACAATTTTAAAAGTAGTTGCAACAGACTGTAATTTTAAAAAAAAACTACTTTGGTTGTCAATTGCTAATTCAAAATTTTCGTATAACTCTTCATCGCAAAAATATGGTAAACAAAAAAACTCTGATAAACAGATTATTTTAACACCTTGGGTTGCTAAAGACTCAATCTTTTTTAAAGTTAAATCTAAGTTTGAATCAAAATTTTTTAAAACAAAAGACTGACAGTATCCAATATTTAGGAAATCCATAAGTATTGAATTTAAAAATGAAAATCAAGTTTAAAGGTTATTTAACCTTCAGAACCATGAGATTTTTTACCGCCTGCTGGTTCGCAAATTTTTAAGTTAACTTTTTGATTGTTCTTCATACCAACAACTCTTAAAAGTGTTCTTAGTGCTTTTGCGGTATTGCCTTCACGGCCAATAATTTTTCCCATGTCGGCGGGATTAACATCTAAAGATACTAATACACCAAGATCATCCACTTCACGTGTAACCTTTACATCATCTGGATAATCTACAATTGCCTTGGCAATGTTTTCGATAAATTCTTTTTCTTGCATAATAATTTGTTTTATATTTAAGTAATCATGTTTTTTGTAAGATAATATTGTCAAAATTGTTTAAACCTAAAGATTTTTGACAGGTAAATCCTTCGGCATGTTCAACGCCAATTCGTTTACCAAGTAACTGGGCTCGGTTTTCGATATTTTTAATAAAATTTGGTTTAGAGATATATGTTTCTACACCTTTAAAATGTTGAGAACTAAATTGTGATTTATAGGCATAAATACTTTTCAATTTTTGTTCATTAAAACCAGTTATATCAACAATAAAATGAGGTTCTATAAATCGATCCTGTATATAATGAAATACGTAACTAGGTTTCCAATGGGATTGAACTTTATTTTTAAACGTTGTTTTAAATTTAAGTAAATTGGAAATAAAACAAGCTTGTGTTACTAAGTCGGCACCTTTTTGATGATCTGGATGGCGATCGTGTATGGCATTTGCAATAACAATTTCGGGCTTATAATAGCGAATAAATTGAACAATTTTTGTAATACTTTTTTTGTTAATTTCAAAAAAGCCATCTTCTAAAAGACAATTTTCACGGGCTGATAACCCTAATATTTTGGAGGCTTGAGTAGCTTCTAAAAGCCGAGTTTTAGCATTTCCATTAGAGCCTAGTTCACCGGCTGTTAAATCTATAATGCCTGCTTTTTTACCTAAGGAGACTTCTTTAGAGATAATACCACCACAACCTAACTCTACATCATCTGGATGTGCACCAAAAGCCAAAATATCCAATTTCATAAAAAATGTAGGTTCAAATGACGTGATTATTTCTTGTTGTATTTCTTTAAAAACTTGTCAATGCGTCCTGTGGTATCTAATAACACATTTTTACCGGTAAAGAACGGATGTGACGTATTTGAAATTTCTATTTTAACTAAGGGATATTCCTGTCCATCTTCCCAAGTAGTTTTTTCTGAAGACTTAACTGTTGAACGTGTTAAGAATGTATGACCATTGCTCATGTCTTTAAAAATTACTGTTCTGTAATCTTCAGGATGAATGCCTTTTTTCATAATTGAATCTTTTAATCAGTTGCAAAGTTATAAATAAAAATTGAAACTACCAAATTTAATTTAAAAAAAATAAATTATTTTACTTTTTTTTAATTTTATCAGTATATTTAATAAAAAAATAAATAAATAAAAAGATACCTAAAATTAATAAAGAAATAATAGTTGCACCCGATAAAACAGCTATTTTTTCGTGATCGCGGCGATCTTCTTCTATATTGTCACGTAATGTTTTTTCTAATTTATTTAATTTTTCGGCAAGATTTTTTACTGTATCCTCGCAAGAAAACACTGGTTTTAATTCAGTTTGAACAAAAGCATTAGATTTAAAATTGCTAAACGTAAAAGCAGTAACAAATATCAAACTTAATAGAAGTGTTGATTTAAAATATAAAATTTTCATAAATTTATTTTTGCAAAATTACAAAGAAAATGTTAAAAAAACAAAATAAAATTAAAATTTGTACGAAATATAAATATTATTTATTAATTTTGCAATACCATGAATTGTAATAATACTACTGATCCAAATCAAAAATTAACTAAGCCGCCATGGTTAAGGGTTAAATTACCTATAGGTGAAAATTATAAAAAAGTGCGTAATTTAGTTGATAACAATAAGTTGCATACGATCTGCGAAAGTGGAAATTGCCCTAATATGGGTGAATGTTGGGGCGAAGGTACTGCAACATTTATGATTTTGGGTAATATTTGTACGCGAAGTTGTCGTTTTTGCAATGTTGCCACAGGAAAACCAGAGCCTGTGGATTGGAATGAGCCACAACGCGTTGCAGAAACAATTTTTTTGATGCAAATTAAACATGCTGTTATAACCAGTGTTGACCGGGATGAACTTAGCGATGGGGGGGCTCAGGTTTGGTATAATACCATTAAAGCTATTAAAATGTTAAACCCAACTACAAGTTTAGAAACATTGATACCAGATTTTAAAGCCGCTATCAAAGATATTACCTTAGTAGCCAGTGCGCAGCCAGAAGTTATTAGTCATAACATTGAAACAGTGGAACGCATCACGCCTTTGGTTAGAGTGCAAGCTAAATATCAAAGAAGTTTAGAAGTATTAAAAATATTAAAATCGTTACACATTCGAACCAAATCGGGCATTATGTTAGGCATTGGTGAAACAAAAGAAGAAGTATTTAAAACTTTAGAAGATTTAAAATCGGTTGATTTAGATGTGGTTACTATTGGACAATATCTTCAACCTACCAGCCAGCATCTACCAATTCAGCGATTTGTTCATCCTGATGAATTTTTAGAATTGAAAGAGTATGGGTATGCGCTTGGTTTTGATTATGTAGAAAGTGGACCATTAGTACGATCTTCTTATCATAGCGAACGCCATGTGATCCCTGGCTTAGGAAAACTTCGGTTCAAAAATGATCTTAAAACAAAAATACATCAAGAAAATTTATATCAAATTGATTCTCAAATTTAAATTTAAACCTATGTATTTGCTAATATTTCATAAATTTTCTTGTTTACAACATTTTTTTCATAAATTTATAGTATAAATATGGGTTTTTTTTCGTTATTTTTAATGATTTTCAGTGGTCTTTTATTTGCAGTATTATCAATTTTAGTCAGTAAAATTTTAGTTAAAAATTCAACTAATTTCGAGAAGGCCTTACCTTACGAATGTGGGGTTGAGAGTTTAGGGATTTTAAATTTTCAACAAAAAATAGGCTACTATTTTTACGCTTTAATTTTTTTAATTTTTGAAGTAGAACTTATTTTTTTGTATCCTTGGGCGGTAGTTGCAAAATCATTAGGTTTTATGGCTTTTATTGAAATAATGATTTTTATATTTATTTTATTTTTGGGATTATTGTATGCTCATAAAAAAAATGTGTTAACATGGAATTAAATGACATTGAAAATTTTCCTGGGCAAATAGAACAAGTTGCAGGTGGAACTGTATCGGTTGGGGCATTAGATTCGGTTGTTAAATGGGCAAGATCTAATTCGCTATGGCCTCTTACTTTTGGAACAAGTTGTTGTGCCATAGAGCTTATGTCAACTGCTTCTGCCAAATATGATTATTCGCGGTTTGGTTTTGAAGTGGTTCGAGCGAGTCCTCGTCAAGCTGATGTGATTATCATTGCCGGAACAATCGTTAATAAAATGGCGCCTATTTTAAAACGTTTGTACGATCAAATGACAGATCCTAAGTATGTTATTGCCATGGGAGCATGTGCTATAAGTGGCGGACCCTTTTTTTATAATACTTATTCGGTTGTTAAAGGTGCGGACCATATTATTCCTGTAGATGTTTATATTCCGGGTTGCCCGCCTCGCCCCGAAGCTTTAATGCACGCTTTGATAACCTTACAAGATAAAATTAAGCAAGGGCTTACCAGAGAACAAATAAAAGCTGTTAATTATGAATATCCTAATACTTATAAATAACGTTTTAAATTTAATTAACTAAATAGTAAAATAATATATGAATACCTTGACAGATTTTTTAACAAATGAAATTTTGTGCGAAAAAATAGAAGATATTAAAGGTAATTTTATAATTTATTGTAGTCCTGAACAATGGATTGAAATGATGTCATCGTTTAAATCAAATAAATTTTTCGTTTTTGATTATATGTATTGTTTAACATGTGTAGATTTAAAAGATAGTTTAGAAATGAATTATTTTTTACGTGCAACCTCAACATTAGATGAAATACAAATAAAGGTTAAGTTAGACAAAAGCAATCCTAAAATAGAAACCGCATCTTTACATTGGGATACGGCTGACATTTTAGAACGTGAAGTTTACGATTTATTTGGTGTTTTTTTTAGCAATCACCCTAATTTAAAAAGAATTATTCTTCCAGAAGATTTTGAAGGCTTTCCTTTAAGGAAAGATTTTGTAGATCCTATTAACCTTATAAAATTATAACCATTGTATCAAACTAAAGACATTTTATTAAGTCCTGATCAACACCAAGACGGTTACACCGTGATTAACATAGGACCGCAACATCCTTCAACGCATGGTGTATTAAATTTAGTAGTTACTTTAGATGGCGAAATAATTAAAGACGTACAACCCAATTTAGGGTTTATTCACCGTTCTATTGAAAAAATGAGTGAAAGTTTATCGTATCGACAATTTATTTATGTTACAAGTAGAATGGATTATTTATCGTCTCATATCAATAATCATGCTTGTTGTTTATGTGTAGAGCAAGGTCTTGAAATAGAAATTCCTAAACGGGGGCAATATATAAGAATGATAATGGATGAATTAACAAGGGTGTCTTCGCATTTATTGTGGTGGGGTGCGCAGTCGATGGATTTAGGTGCCTTTACGCCTTATTTTTATGCATTTAGGGAGCGAGACATGATTACGGATATTTTTGAAAAAAATTGCGGAGCACGATTAACAATGAATTATATGGTACCTGGTGGGGTAATGTGGGATGTGCAATCGGATTTTATGGATGATATTAAAAAATTTATTAAACAATATCAGTCGAGAGTTCATGAGTATCACGATTTAGTAACTTATAATTTTATTTTCCAAAAAAGGATGCAACATATAGGGATTATTTCAAAAGAGGATGCAATTAGTTTTGGATGTTCTGGACCCGTAGCGCGTGGAAGTAATTTTAGATGTGATATTAGAAAATCGTACCCTTACGAATTATATTCTAGTCTTGATTTTAATGAAAGTTTAGAAACTTCGGGTGATTGCTTCTCTAGATATTTGGTTAGGATCAAAGAAATTGATGAATCTATAAAAATTATTGAGGCGTTAATGGCTGATTTTCCTGAAGGTGATTTTCAGGCTAAAACCAAAGCGGTTTTAAAATTACCCAAAGGCGAATTTTATCAAAAAGTAGAGACGGCGCGGGGTGAATTTGGAGTTTATATTGTAAGTGATGGAGGGGCTACACCGTATCGCATTAAATATCGTTCGCCTGGTTTATCAAATTTATCCATTTTAAACAAAATTTCTCAAGGTGCTAAAATTGGAGATTTAATAGCAATTTTGGGAACTTTAGATTTAGTAATTCCTGATATTGATAGATAAAAAATTTAAATTAATTATAACAAATTATAAATGACCATTTTAAAATTCATACTAATACCTATTATAATCATAGCTTTATTTTCGATAATTGGCATGTTTTTAGTTTATATGGAACGCAAGGTTTGTGCTTTTATGCAAATTAGAATTGGTCCTAACCGTGTTGGTAAATTTGGTATGTTACAAACTGTTGCTGATACCTTAAAATTGGTTTTAAAAGAAAATTTTTCACCAAAATATATTGATAAATTTTTATATAATCTAGCACCGCTTTTAGCAATTATAATTCCATTTGTTTTAACGATACCTATTGCGTATTCAAAATCTTGGCAGATATGGGATATTAATATTGGCGTTTTATTTATAACAGCATTTTCATCGCTGTCCGTGATTTCTATTTTAATTGCTGGATGGGCAAGTAATAATAAATATTCAATGATTGGGGCATTGCGTTCAGGGGCACAGATTATAAGTTACGAATTAAGTGGTGGTTTGGCTATATTAACTATTGTAATGTTTAGCCAAAGTTTAAAAATTTCTGAAATAATAGCAAGTCAAGCCAATGGTTGGTGGATTATAAAAGGACATATTCCGGTGATAGTATCGTTTTGTATTTATATGATAACAATCACTGCCGAATGTAATAGGGCACCTTTCGATTTAACTGAAGCTGAGTCTGAACTTACAGCCGGATTTCATACTGAGTATTCTGGAATGAAATTTGCTTTGTTTTTTCTTGCGGAATATTTAAATATATTTATTTTATCGGCTTTAGGTGTTATTTTATATTTAGGGGGTTGGCAACCATTTCATCTTCCCAATTTGTTAGAATTTAACAACATTATGGATTTTATTCCTGCACCAATTTGGTTCTTTTTTAAAGTTTTTTTAATAATATTTATTATTATGTGGTTTAGATGGACTTTTCCACGTTTAAGAATAGACCAATTATTAAAATTAGAGTGGCATTTTTTATTACCATTAAGTTTATTAAACTTAATTTTTGGGTTTATTTTAATCATGTTAAATTTTATTGTAAAATGACATTCAATTATATAAAAGATTTGATTCATGCAATTCGTTCTTTATTAAAGGGTATGAAAATTACTCTAAAATATTTTTTTTCGCCTAAACGAATAATTACGCAGCAATATCCTACAATGAAACCGGTTTTAGCAGAAAAATTTAGAGGTGAAGTTGTATTAATTCACGACGAGCAAAACGAACATAAATGTACAGGTTGCACTTCTTGCGAAATTGCATGTCCTAACGGCACTATTAAAATTGTAACAAAACAAGAGGTTAATGAGGCTGGAAAAAAGAAAAAAGCCTTAGATGTTTTTGTATATCATTTAGAACTTTGCACCATGTGTGGTTTATGTGTGGAGGCTTGTCCTACAGCAGCAATTTATATGAAAAATAGTTATGAACATAGTACGTTCGACCGCCACACGCTATTAAGAAAATTAAATCAAGAAGGTTCTAAGTTACAATCAGGAATAGAATAAATAAAATATATGAATCAGGTAATGATAATTTTAATAGAAAGCATTGTTATTTTCTTTGCCATTTTATCTACTTTTAGTAGAAATTTGTTTAGATCTGGCATTTACTTACTCAGTGTGTTTTTCTTTATTTCAATTTTTTATTTTGTTTTAGGATTAAATTATTTAGGTGCGGTACAATTGATAATTTATGTGGGTGGCATCATTATTTTACTTATTTTCTCAATTTTTTTAACTAAAAACATCGATAAAAAATTAATTTTCAATTCTAATAAATTTGTCATCTTAGCATCATGTTTAGTGTTCGCTTTTTTTTGTATTTACTTATTTTTGTTTAAGCACTCTAAAGCAGAGGTTTTACAAAACAAGCCGGACGCAGTGTCGTTATTATTTGAAAACACGAGTGAAACAGAAGAAATTAGAAATTATGGTCAGTCATTTTTAGATATAAATCAACCTTATTTAGTGCCCATGGAAGTTACGAGTTTGCTACTTTTGATTATTTTAATAGGATGTATTTTAATCTTAAAAAATGGTAACAATTTATCAACCAATAAAAATAATAAACATGTCGATCTTCATTAACAACCATTTTTTAATATTTACTACTACCCTATTTTCATTAGGGGTACTGGGTTTACTTTTAAAAAAAAATATGATAAGTGTTTTAATGTCTCTAGAATTAATTTTAAATAGTGCGCATATTAATTTTGCTTGCATTAATAAATTTTATATGCATAGCAATCAATTGGGCTATATGTGGACTATATTTATCATAACAATTTCGGTAGTTGAAGCTGGTATAGGCATTGCATTAATTTATCAATTTTTTAAATTAAAAAATTCAGTAGATATTAACCAAGCATCATCCATTCATCATTAACAAAACATATTTATAATAATGAATTTCAATTATTTTATTTTTTCAAACATATTAGGCATCATTTTTTTAAATATTTTTATATTATTTTTAATATTTAGTTTAATTAAGTCAAATTTTATAAAACGACATGCAGGCATTTTATCAATACTTGTTAATTTTATAAATATTGTTTTATTTATTTTGCCATTTTTTAATATTTTACAAGAAGACGTTTTAAATAATTCCTATCACTCATTACAACCCTATCAAAATTTTAATGCTGTTTATAATTTTGAATGGTTAAAAATAACTCATGATTTTACTTTAAACTTTGGGGTACAGATAGATAATTTATCGATACTTATGGTCTTTTTAATTATTTTTATTTCTTTTTTGATTCAAATATATTCTATTAACTATATGAAAGGCGAACCAAGGTATAGTCAATTTTTTGGTTACCTCAACTTTTTTACCTTAGCGATGTTGATTTTAGTGGTTTCGTCTAATATAATTCAGTTATTTATATGTTGGGAATGGGTGGGCTTAGCATCCTATTTATTAATTAATTTTTATTTTCAAAAGCCAAGTGCTAATTTAGCGTCTCGAAAATCTTTTTTAATAACCCGATTCACTGATATTGCTTTTTTAATTGGAATTTTTATTTTAATATATTATACTAAATTTACAGATATAGAAGACATTAAGTTGGTTTTATTGAATTCTAATTCTATTGCAATAAAGCAAATAACAATTGATAAGTTTTTGAGTCTTGATTTATTAAGCTTAGCCTTATTTGGAATCATGATTGGTGCTCTTGGAAAATCAGCCATGTTTCCTTTTCATAGTTGGTTGCCTGATGCCATGGAGGGTCCTACGCCAGCATCTGCGTTAATTCATTCGGCTACAATGGTTGTAGCAGGTGTTTTCTTAATTATGCGATTTTATGAAGTCTATTTATTAAAAATAGATGTTTTAGAGGTATTAAAATATATTGGATTTATTTCAGCCTTTATAGGTGGCATTTATGCTTGTTTCCAAACTGAAGTAAAAAAAATACTGGCATATTCTACAATTTCACAGATTGGGATTATGTATATAAGTTTAAGTTTATATAATAATTCAATCAATCCCAATCTACCCTATTCAAATGCAATATTTCATTTATTTAACCATGCGTTTTTCAAAAGCGGTTTATTTTTGTGTGCTGGCATCATTATACATTTTACGCATTCTAATTTTGTAAATAAATCCAAAAATTTAGCAGTAATAGTACCATTTTTATGTATTTGTTATGTTCTTTTACTATTGTCTTTAATGGGAATACCATTGTTCAATGGTTATTTTAGTAAAGAATTAATATATTTTAATGGTCATTTAATAAGTCCTCAATTAGGAAATCTTATTAGCATATTAGGGGTATTAACAATAATTTATTCTTTAAGAATGCTATTTTTAATTTTTTATAGTAATTCTAATAATGAACTTGTTTTACAAGATGCGGATAACAAATTTGATATAAAGTATATTCCCATTTTTATATTAGTAATTATATCTCTATTTTCTGGTTACGTTCCAATAAATAGAATGATTCATATTAAGGGTATTTCAAATAGTTATGTACTTAATCATCAAGGGTTTGATTTTTTTCATTTCGGTATCAATATGATTACAATTTTTATAATTTATATGATATTTAAAACGACAATGGGCAGTCAATTAAAACTTTTCCTTTCAAATATTTTATC
>JASGCT010000109.1 GCA_030053915.1 Alphaproteobacteria bacterium | reverse complement strand
TGGTTTAATTATAAGTGGTGAAAATACCGAAGAAGTGGTTTTTAATTTTTGTGATTTTGAAAATTTAGCCATTCCCTTAAAATTTGATTATTCTTTTTTTAGAAAAAAAGTAGAAATTAATATATGTACTTTTAAACGTAACTACAATACCTCTAATTTTATTACTGTTGCCTCGCCACAATTGTCAATCGGAGACGACTCATCTTATTGTAATTTTACAATTTCTCGCTGTATGTTTAATGGTAATACAGGAGCTATTAATTTTGAAGACTTTAGGTTGAACAACATGCAAATTAATATCAACGACAATGTTTTTATAAATAATACAATACCTAACACAGGGGTTGTTTACAATTATGACGAAAATGTACTTTGGGGACGTGCCGATAAATATTACGATAAATTTAGCTTAAGAATGGGCAATAACTCTTTTAGAAATAACTTCATGTTAAACACCGACAATTTACAATTTCAACAATTTGTAAGTTTTGGCGTGTATGGTGCGGCAGATAGCGTGGTTATTTCAGACAATTATTTTGATGCCGAAAATTACAAATCCAATTTACCATATATCTACGATTATAATGTTAGTTACATTGCTCCTAAAATTAGAATTTTAAACAATCGTAACCAGCCTGCTTCAAATATTCCAGCCCATATTTATAAATCAACTTGTAAGCAACCAGGCAATGAAACTGAAATATTGCCGTTCGATTTAGATTTAAAAAAAGGATTAAGCCAAGTTTCCTTAAATTCAAACAGCGTCATTGTTTTAAAAAACAACACAATACGATTAAGTTATGTTTACGAAAAAGATACCAGTCAAACCATTATCGATACCGTCATGGAAATTACCCCGCAATTATCTAACCAAAATACCAGACTTGATTTTACAGTGCCCAATTTAGGGGATAGCGTGGTTTTTAAAAAGTCGGGTTATTTTGTGGTGAAAGGAATATTTGATAGAGAAGGCAACGAACTTCCAGAAGAAATTTTAGGATACAAATACTATCTTATTTATTCTGCACTAACCCGCGAAGAACGTAAAAAACGCCGATTTTTACTACCGGATGATTCGGTTATTAATAAACCCAAAATTATTCCACCACTACCACCAATATTCTATTCTAAGCCCATTGAAGTGGGAATTAATGTGGAAAATGCAAGTTATATTGGAACAATTTCAGGCGCTAATTTTTATAACTATAATAGTTTTGGCTTTAACGTGGACGTACTTTTAGCCTTAAAATGGAACGTCTCGGTGGGTATTAATGTATTAATTAATAACTTAATACATTCTAAAGGTGATAATATTAGTACAAACGCAACGAATCCTGCTGGCTTGTATTTTAATACGAGTATTTTAGGATTTGGGCTTAGAATCGAAAAAAACTTTTTTAATAATCGTTACTATAAAACACAAAATCGAACTGTACAACCCTCGTTATTTACTGGGTTTGAATTTTTAACGTTTACACCCAAAGCCACATCTATACAAGGCAAAGAATATAAGCTAAACGATTTAAGAAACCCTGATGACACAACGTTTAAACCCTATGCAACCTCTACATTTGCTATTCCTTTTGGTGTGAAAGTGAAATGGCAAGTGAACCCTAAATTTTCTGTAGTTGGTTATTTTGCTTATCATATTACATTTACAGATAATTTAGACGATGTGAGCGATGAAAGTTTCCCCAATCAAGCAACTTATAACGACTTTTTAACCTCAAAAGGATACACGACACCATTAGAAAGAGAAGCCATAAACAAAATAGTTAACCCCAACCAATTAAATACCAATATTTATAAAACTCGAAGTACAAAATCGGCTGGAAAAGACAGTTTTTTAACGTATGGCGTTGGTATTTATTTTCATTTATAAAAACACTCAACGATGCCAGGATTTGAACTTTTTGATGATTTAGAAAAACAACATGTTCAAGACGTGTTGAATTCAGGTGTATATATGCGTTACGGATTTGACGCTGCAAGACAAGGCGTATGGAAAAGTAAACAACTAGAACAAGCTATTTCGGAGTATTTTAAAGTTGCTCATGTTCAGTTAACAAGTAGCGGTACAACTGCTTTAACAACCTGTTTAGCAATTAATCATATAGGTTACGGCGATGACGTTATTGTACCTTGTTTTACATTTGTGGCGAGTGTAGAAGCAATCATAAGTGTGGGGGCATGTCCTGTTTTTGTAGATATTGATGAATCGTTAACGCTTTGCACACAAGCTATAAAAAAAGCGATTACTCCAAAAACTAAAGCCATCATGGCGGTTCACATGTGTGGAAGTATGGCAAATCTTGACGAGATCCTAAAAATTTGTCAAGAGAATCAACTTGTTTTAATTGAAGATGCTTGTCAAAGTATTGGTGCTACTTACAAAGGAAATTATTTAGGCACAATTGGTGATGCAGGGTCGTTTTCGTTTGATTATGTTAAAACAATAACTTGCGGCGAGGGCGGGGCTGTATTAACTAATAAAAAAAATCTTTATACCCAAGCCGATGGCTTTACCGATCATGGACACGACCATCTGGGAATCGACAGAGGTGCCGACCAACATCCTTTTATGGGCTATAACTTTAGAATAAGCGAATTACAAGCCGCAGTTGGTTTGGCTCAAATGTCTAAAATAGATACCTTTTTAAGCTTACAAAAAAAGCATTACCAAATTTTTGAAACGATTTTAAAGCAAAACAAACAAATAAAATTTAGAAAAATCTGGGACATAACAGGTAATAGTTGCACATTTTTATCTTGGTTTCTTCCTAATGAAGCATTAACTCAACAATTTGTTGATGCTCTTAAAAAAGAAAATTTATTAGCAGGAAATTTTTATTGGTATGTAAATAATTGGCACTATATTAAGCAATGGCAGCATATTTTAAAAGGACCGTCTTTGTACAAACTGAACCCCTGCCAAGAACAGGGATTGCAAAGGATTAATTTAGAAGATTATTCACAAAGTCATCGTATCATGTCTTGTTGTATTTCAACATTAATCAGTTTAAAATGGGACGAACATGTTATTGAACAAAAAGCTAATAAATACTTAGAAATTTTAAAAAAACTAAATATTGAATAAATAAAAAAAATGGTTTCAGCAATATCTAATGGGGTAAAAATAGACGTTAAAACAGACTATCAATTTAATGAAAAAAAGGGTACAGAAAATGAAGACCTTTTGTTTTCATTCGCTTATTTTATTCAAATTACAAATTTAAATGATTTTCCAATTCAATTATTAAGACGAAAATGGATAATTTTTGATAGTTTATATCCTTTAAAAATTATTGAAGGCGAAGGCGTTGTGGGTGAAAAGCCTTTTATTGCTTCTAAAGAAACTTATAGTTATAATAGTTCGTGTAATATCGTTTCTGAAATTGGTTACATGAAAGGATTGTACATTATGAAAAACACCTACACCGACCAACTTTTTAACGTTCAAATTCCGGTTTTTTTATTAATATATCCTTATAAATTAAATTAATTTATTCATGTAACCTTGTTTCAATTTCAGACAAAATTGCAAGGTATTGACTGGGCATTTTGAGCCCTGTATATATAATTTTAGGAATATAAGGGAGGTGGGTTTTTAATATGTTTTTATATTGGGTTAAAGACAGGTCGAGCTGGGCAGGCTTCAATTTGTCGGCTTTGGTTAAAATAATACCAAATTCAGTATTGTTTTCAATTAAAAAACGAAGGATATTTAAATCGTCTTCTAAAGGCACATGTCGTGCATCAGCTAAATAAAAAATATATTTTAAATGGTTTCTTTTTTCTAAGTAGTCAAAAACCATCTTAGTCATAACTCCTCTTTGTTTTTTACTAAGTTTGGCATAGCCCAGCCCTGGCAAATCGACCATGTAAAAAAATTCTTTTGTTTTTGTGGTTTTAAAATCAATTTTAAATAAATTAAGGAGTTGTGTTTTTCCTGGTTCTTGCGATGTTTTTGCTAATTTTTTTTGATGACATAAGGTGTTGATAAGCGTTGATTTTCCTACATTACTTTTGCCAATAAAACAACATTCAAACAAATTATGTGAGGGTAGGGTATCGTAACTTGGAAACGAAGAAATATACGAAGCATTTATAATGTGAATCATAATGCAAAGTTACATTTTAATTTTGAATAAAAGACAATAGCAAGCAATTTATATTAGACCAATTTATAATTTTTGAAACTAAATAAACGAGTGCCTGTTTTACGTTCAAACCAGTTTAATAATTTATGTTTAAAAGGAATACCATGCCCATTTTTTTTAAGATTTAATTTCCAATTTAAACGAGCAATTCGATTTTGCATTACAAGTGGGTGGGTTTCGTTAAACAGCTTTACTTGGTTAATATTGTTATAATCAAATTCTACAGCGCTTTTAGGATCGTGGTTCATGTGAGCCCATTTAGATTTAACATTATCAATGTTTTCTTGCATCTTTTTAGGGTGCTTTACCCAACCATAATGATACATAAAAGCGGGAATTAATTTACATGGAATTTTTTGATTGTTAAGTCTTCTAAATCCTTGAGCATCTCGGTATGAATAGATGTTGTTATTGGGTTTAATGATTCTAATTTCTTTATCGTACCACATTCTACTTACTCCATAATAATCATAATTTCCCCAAAAATGTTTATAATGAAACACGAGCCCTAAAACTTTTGAATTATCGACATATTTTAAACATGTTTCTAAAACAATTGCATGGTATTTTTCGTGTAAAACTTCATCTGCTTGAATATAAAACGCCCAGTTAGCATTGGGATTAATATAGCTAAGGGCTTTGTTAGTTTCTTCAGCCATTACCTTGCCTCCAATCATAGCAGTCATATCCCATGTTGAATTAAAAATTTTTATTTTAGGTGAGCGAATTGATTCTATGAGGGC
>JASGCT010000038.1 GCA_030053915.1 Alphaproteobacteria bacterium | reverse complement strand
TAACCGAACACTTGTATGTTTTTGATAACTGAGAATACGTCTGTTTGCCTGAGCTATATTGAGTCCAAATTTCTAAATCATTGAGCCTAACGCCACCATTGAATTGCCTTCCACAAGCAACACATTTATACCTTTGAACACCCTTAAAGTGACCGTTTTTTTTAGTAATTGAGCTATTACAGTAAAAGCATTTTTTTTAATCATAGTATTTGATTTGCCCTAAATATAAGACTAATAAGGGTTACAGAAGTTTTTAGCATCAATTTTGTCCATTAAGCCTAAAAATGTATTTTTTAGAAAAGTTGTAAAAAATGTTAAATGTTTGAAATTCAATAATATAAATACTATTTTATTTGATTATTTGTTTTTTTTATTTTAACTTTATAAAAATTATTTATTATGGAAACAAAACAATTAGCTTTTGCTAATTTAATGAATAACCACCCCGTCCTGCGGACACCCCTCCTAAAAGGATGGGAATGAACACACTAGGAAATAAATATTTACAAAAATTATTGATAAACACACTAACTGGGTGCCCTTAATTGACTTATACAAAAATATTTATATACACAATACAGAAAAAGGAGGATGTAAGCCATTTCCTATTATTTTTAAATTAAAACTTATATTTCTTCAACATTTATATAATATTAATAACGCGTGTAATCTAAACAGCGTTATTGTATATTTTACAGTTTCGTATTGTCGCTTAGAATTTAGGGAACCGCCTCGACACTTCTATATTTAAATGGCATAACAAAAAAGTTTGTAGTCCTCATTCTGAAATTTTACTAAAATTATCGTTAACCCATTTTTATATAAAAAAAACACCTTACCTTTGCAGTAAATATTTATAATATGATTAAACTTATTGGAATACCTTATGATAGCAATTCATCATTTTTAAAAGGACCCTCTTTTGCACCACCCATTATTCGTCTCATGGATTCAAACGGATCCGCCAATAATTTTTCAGAACAGGGTATTGAAATTTTAGAAGGTACCAACTTTATTGATTTAAAAGACATGAACTTTAATGGTTTAAATTCAGAAGAAACCTATGTAAAAATTAAAAATAAAATTCAGCATGAATTAAATTCAAACGATAAAATTATAAGTTTTGGTGGCGACCATTCCATCTCTTTTCCAATTATTGAATCCTATCTACAAAAGTATCAGAATTTAAATATCTTACAATTAGATGCCCATTGCGATTTATATGATAATTTTAATAACAATCCATATTCCCACGCTTCGCCATTTGCTAGAATTATGGAAAAAAATAGCACAACAAATTTAACTCAAGTTGGGATAAGAACCTTAAATACACACCAAAAAAATCAAGCACTAAAATATCATGTAAATATTATAGAAATGAAAAACTTTAATTTTGATTTTATTAACGCTTTAAAAGGACCGCTCTATATATCATTAGATTTAGATGTGTTAGACCCCGCTTTTGCACCAGGTGTTTCACACCACGAACCCGGTGGCCTATCAACCAGAGAACTTTTAACCATAATTCAAAATATCCCTGTTAATATTGTGGGTGCTGATATTGTAGAATATAATCCTATTAGAGACGTTAATAATATGACGGCTATGGTGGCTTATAAACTTTTTAAAGAATTGGCGAACAAAATGATAGACTAAAAACAGCATCATCAATTTTAGACGGAAAATAAAAATAGTACCATTTTATTTTATTTTACTATAGAGTTCAATTGATAACAAAACAACTTTTTTTGTTTTCAGCGTAATTTTAAACCGTTCGTCTAAACGATAATTGAGTACCCAAATAATTTTGTTTTGTGAAGTTGTAAGTACCCAAACTTGTTCTTTTTCGGGCAAACTTAGTTTTAAGTCTTTAAAATATTTGGACAATTTTTTCTTTTTATTGAGCCCAATTGGGTAAAAATAGTCGCCTTGTTTCCAGGGTCTTAAAATTAAAGGAAGTTCTAAATGGGTAGCATCAATATATTGTTCTTGACCTGTTTTAAAATCAATGGTGTCATAAGTTTTTAAATAATGGTCGGCTTTAAATTCACCAAAAGGTAATTTGACAATTGTAGGCAAAACCTCAATAAAATTCATGGTTTTACATTGGTTTTCGTGTAACGCTTCAATTAATATAAAACTTCGATTCTTAATAAATCGATGGGTCTCGGTTTGTATAAACGCACTGTTGGCGGCATCAAATAGTTTTACTAATTCTGGCAATTGAGCGGCTTTTAAACCAAAAGGTTGCACAAAATAAAGGGTATAAGATTCAAACCATCTTAGGTTTTTCCATTTTAAAATAGGAACTTTAATGAGCGAATTTTCAATAATAAACATCTTATCCCAAAATATTTTAAAATAATGATTTAAAATGTCATGTTGCTGCTGTAAATGTTGAATTGTTTGGGTTAAATTGTTGATAGCTTTGGGATTCATATCAGATAAAAGAGGCACTAAGTTATGACGAATTTTATTGCGGCTATAATAGTCTTCGCGATTAGAACTATCAATAACATAATCAAGGTTTTTATTTTGAACAAAATGTTCTATTTGTGTTTTTGTATAACACAATAAAGGTCTTAATATCTTAAAATCTTTTTGGTACGGCGTTATGCTTTTTAAACCGTGTATCGAACTGCCTCTTAAAGCATTAAATAAAAAGGTTTCAATGGCATCATTGCCATGATGTGCAGTTAAAATTAAAGCGTCTTTATCCTTTGTAATAATATCCTTAAACCAATTATTTCGAAGCGTACGGGCGGCTTCTTGAACGCCTAATTTATTTTGATTACTAAAATTAGCAGTATCAACATGCTCTATTAATATCGGTAGTTGGTTTTTTTTTGAAAAATTCAGCACAAAAGTCTCATCACGATAACTTTCTTCGCCTCTTAAATTAAAATTTAAATGTAATATCATAAAGGGTTGTTTTATGGCTAATAATAAAAAAGCTAAACAAGTGCTATCCATGCCACCACTCATAGCAACGTAAACCAAACTGGGTTTTAATTTATGGTTCTTTAATAAAAATTCAAAATGTGTTTTAAAATGTTCAATATTCAGCATACTATTATTTAAAAACGCAGATTGTAATTGCCGGATCGTACAAAGCATCGATCTCTGTTTTAATTTCTGAAATATGCTTTTTGTATTCTGGCGTTTTTAATAAATCGTGAATGGCGCTTTTTAATTTGCCTTCACCAATGCCATGAATAATTTTTATCTCTTTCTGACCGTTTTTCAAGGCAATATTGATATGTTCTTCAGCTAATTTTAATTGGTCCACAATATTGTCAAGTTTGTGTAAATCAATTTCATATATTTTATTTTGAATGAAGGCATTCTGTATATTACGATTGGTTTTTAGAATTGTATTGGGGGTGTTTTGAACTTTCAGCTTTGAATTTTCAACAATTTTTTTTTTAATTTCAGAAGGATCTAAGTTCATAAAAACATTGGTTTAATAACTGCAAATTTAGGGTTTATTTTTTATTTTAAAAAAAAACATTTCAATTTGTTAAAAAAATCATATCTTTGAAAAATATTAAATTTATAAAAAATGATTATACTATGATTACATTTTTGAAAAGGTTATTGTTAAAAAAATCTATTAGCGACATTCACCATGAAGAAAGCCATCATGGTCATGGCTTAAAAAGGGTTTTAAATGTTTATGACATTACGTTTTTAGGGGTGGCGGCAGTTATTGGTGCTGGGGTATTTTCTACAATTGGTCAAGCCGCTTTTAAAGGTGGTCCCGGTATTTCAGTCTTATTTTTATTTACTGCGATAACTTGTGGTTTTAGTGCCTTATGTTATGCCGAATATGCCAGTCGCTTTAGCATTGCAGGAAGTGCATATACCTATTCCTACATTAGTTTTGGTGAAATTGTAGCTTGGATTATTGGCTGGGCATTGATATTAGAATATTTAATAGGCAATGTGGTGGTTGCCATAAGTTGGAGTAGCTATTTTAATAATCTTTTATTAGGATTAGATATCAATTTACCTAAATATTTAGTTACTAACTACTCCAAAGCGCATCATGCCTATATCTCGGTAATAGAATCTGGAAAAGCCTTGTCAGCATTCGATCCAAGTATATTAGAAGGGTATTATGCTTATCTCCATGCACCTGTATTACTTGGTTATAAGATAATTTTGAATATCCCAGCCGGACTTATTGTGCTCTTAGTAACCTATATAACGTTTCGCGGTATAAAAGAAAGTAAACAATCTACCAATATCATGGTGATATTTAAATTGATAGTTATTGTATTTATTATAGGGTTAGGATTTTTTTATGTAAAACCCGATAATTGGACACCATTTATGCCAAATGGTATCGAGGGCGTTTTAGCAGGGGTGTCAGCAGTGTTTTATGCCTACATTGGTTTTGACGCTGTTTCAACAACTTCCGAAGAATGTAAAAACCCCAAACGAGATTTGCCCAAGGGCATGATTTATGCATTAGTGATATGTACTATATTATATGTTTTAGTAGCACTGGTTTTAACGGGTATAACAAATTATACCAATTTAGACGTTTCTGATCCTTTAGCTCACGTTTTTGAATTGATTCATTTTTCTAATGTAAGTTATATTGTGTCTATAAGCGCCATTATTGCTACAACAAGCGTTTTATTGGTTTTTCAATTAGGACAACCTAGAATCTGGATGACCATGAGCCGCGATGGGCTATTACCCAAGCAATTTTCAAAAATTCATAAAAAATATCAAACGCCCTACTTCTCAAATTTTTTATGTGGTGCGGCTACTGCAATTTTTGCTTTATTTGCTGATAGTTCTATCATGACTGAATTAACAAGCATCGGAACTTTATTTGCTTTTGTATTGGTGTGCTTAGGGGTTTTGTATTTACCTAAACGACCCACCAACGAAATTAAAGGATTTAGAATACCTGTTTTTAATGGGAAATTTATCATAGTTGCTATAACCATGGTGTATATTTATTTTAATTTAGAACACATAGAATCTATTTTTAGAAAAGGGAACGATTTGCTTTTTGATGAAGTACTGCAGCTATTATTTGTATTATGTGCTTTAATAGCTTCTTTTTTCTCATTTAAATTTAATTTAAATGCGATACCAATTATTGGAACATTAAGTTGCTTATATTTAATGACTGAAATTCCACCGATTAGTTGGTTGATTTTTTTAATTTGGATATCAATTGGATTAACAATTTATTTTGGGTATAGCAAAAAACATAGCCATTTAAATAATAGTTTAAAATTATCTAAAAAAAATGAGGGATGATTTTTTAATTAAATATGATGTTAATTTTTGTATGATGTGATTATTATTTTTGGAAACAATCAATAAAAACTCATTTCTATAAACGTTATGAATTAATATGTAGCCTATTTTAAAATAACCCAATCTTTTTATATATACCAAAAAACAGAACGCCTGTTATTTTTTAAATTAAAATGTTTCCTGTCATGTCATTAGGAATTTTTAAGCCCATTATATTTAAAATAGTTGGTGCAATATCTCCTAATTTTCCAGGACGAATTGGACCTTTAAAATGATTGTTAATTATAAAAAATGGCACCAGGTTAAGCGAATGTTGTGTATTAGGGCTTCCGTCATCATTAACCATGTAATCGGCATTGCCATGGTCTGCTAATAAAAAAATTGTATAATTATTATTTAAAGCGGCAGTAATTATCTGTTTAACGCAGGCATCAACGGTTTGTACTGCTTTTTGCACTGCTTTAAATACACCGGTATGACCTACCATATCGGTATTGGCAAAATTTAAACAGATAAATTCTGCAGCACGGCTATTTATTTTGGGAAGTATTTTAGCCGTAACTTCAAAAGCACTCATGTCTGGTTGTAAATCGTAAGTAGCTACTTTGGGTGATGGCACCATAATACGCTCTTCGCCCGGAAATGGATTTTCACGCCCACCACTAAAAAAATAGGTAACATGAGGATATTTCTCGGTTTCGGCTATTCTAATTTGTTTTAAATTGTTGTTAGCAATTATTTCGCCAAGCGTATTATTTAAATCATCGTTTTCAAATATTGTATGCAGGTTTTTAAAATTATGATCGTAGCACGTCATGGTAGTATAGTATAAATTTAAAGTTTGCATATTAAAATCTGGCATATTGGTTTGAGTTAAAACTTGGGTAATTTCGCGACATCGGTCTGTTCTAAAATTAAAACAAATTACCACGTCGCCATCTTGTATCGTAGCTTGAGGTTCATTAAAATTGTTTGTAATAATGATTGGTTTTAAAAATTCATCGGTAATACCTGCGTCATAATTATCTTGAATTGCTTGAATTGGATCGTTACTTAAAACGCCTTTGCCGTGTACTAAAGCATGATATGCTATTTGGACTCTTTCCCAACGTTGATCTCGGTCCATGGCATAGTACCTTCCACAAATTGAAGCAAGTTTCACAGAGGTCTGGGCTATTTTATTTTGCAAATCCTTGATGAATCCTAAGCCACTTTTAGGGTCACAGTCTCGGCCATCGGTAAAGGCATGTATAAAAACATCTTGAAGCCCAATATGATCACAGGTTTGGCATATAGCCTCAAGATGATTGATATGACTATGTACACCCCCATTACTAACCAAACCAATTACATGTAATTTTTTGTGATGATCCTTAGCAAAATTTAGAGTATTTAAAAGGACTTCGTTTTTCATAAAACTTCCATCTTTTATTGCCACATTAATTCGTTGAAGTTCTTGATAGACAATACGTCCGGCGCCTAAATTTAAATGTCCAACTTCACTATTGCCCATCTGTCCGTCAGGTAAACCAACGTCTTCACCACAAGTAACTAAAGTAGTATGAGGATAATTTTGGTAAAGACTATTAATAAAAGGGGTTTCTGTTTTAAAAATCGCATTAGAATCGTCTTGTCGTCCTAAGCCCCAACCATCCATAATAATTAACATTGTATTTTTACTAGATTCCATATATTTTTTTAGCAAAAATAAGCCATAAATTTTAATAAAAAAATAAAAAGCCTAAAAAAATAGAATTTTATCAAATAAATTGTAATAAAACTCTTATTTTTACAAAAATATTTTTTATGAAAATTGTTTGTTGGATCATTTTAATATACTTTGGATTTTTAAATAATGCATGGAGTCAAAATGCCAACGTACCTATTGAAACTAAGGTTTGTGTAGTGGGTGGTGGCTTATCTGGAACAATGGCAGCCATTCAATTAGCGCGGTTACAAGTACCCGTTTTATTAATTGAAGAAAGCCCGTGGTTAGGAGGTATGATCTCTGCTGCAGGGGTAGCAGCTATTGATGGCAATCAACATTTAGCTTCGGGTTTATGGAAAGAATTTAGAGATAGCCTATATAAACGTTACGGTGGAGCTGATAAAATAAAACCTGATTGGAGTATTTTTACGGTTTTTGAACCTCATATTGCTGATGAAATTCTTAAAAATATGGTTCGAAAAGAAACGCATATTTTAACAATTTACCATTATAAAATTAAGGCAGTTACACGATTATCCAACGGAAATTATAATCTTGAATTCAATGCGGTTATAGCAAAAAATCCCAATTTAATAATCCAAACAGATTACATTATTGAAGCCACTGAATTAGGTGAAGTATTAGCATTAGCAAAAATCCCGTTTGATTTAGGCTTAGAATCTGATAGTTATTCTAAAGAACAAAACGGACTATCACAAAAAAACGATATTGTTCAAGATATAACCATGGTTGCAATTTTAAAAGATTATGGACATGGTGCCGATAAAACTATCTTGAAACCAGATCATTATAATCCTTTAGAATTTGATGGCGCTTTTACTAATTATTATATCGATAAAGCACATCGTAAAAAACCAACTACAAATTTCTCAAAAATGTTAGAAAACGCCCAACTTCCTAATAATAAATATCTAATAAATTGGCCCAATTATGGCAATGATACTTATATCCCTTTCAATAATCTTGTAACGGAATATGACCAAAGCCTAAAAAAAGCGAAAGAAACAACGAAAAGATTTATTTATTTTATTCAACATCAATTAGGTTACAAAAACTTGGGTTTAGCTGATGACGAATTTTTAACATCAGACAAATTGCCCTATATACCTTATATTCGAGAATCGAGGAGGGTTAAGGGGTTGGTTCGTTTTAACCTGAATCACATTACACATCCTTTTAATGAAATCAATCATTTATACCGAACTGGTATTGCAGTTGGCGATTTTCCAATTGACATTCATCACACAAAAAATGCCAATATGCCTCATATAAATTTACAAAATATACCTTCATTTAATGTACCACTCGGAAGTTTAATGCCCTTTCAACATAGTAAAATTATTGTTGCTGAAAAATCTATTTCAGTTTCTAATATTGTAAATGGTTGTACCCGTTTACAACCTGTGGTCATGCTTATTGGTCAAGCCGCCGGGGTTTTAGCAGCTGAGTGTGTTATAAAAAATAGTTATCCGCAAGATATTAATTTAAGGCATATCCAAAAAACGCTCCTGAGCCAAGGTGCCTATATTATGCCGTATTACGACATTTCACCTCAAAATAAATATTTTTTACCAATCCAAAAAATAGGTGCAACAGGAATTCTAAGAGGTAAAGGCATTTCTCACGCATGGACAAATCAAACTTGGTTTTATCCCGACTCGTTTCAAAATTATTTTGATTTTTTGAATAACTTTAACGATTTTTTGCCTTTATATCACCTAAATTTTCAAAACGACCATCCCGACCATTTAATAACTTTACATGATTTAAGTAATATTATTGAATATTGTGAAATACATTATCCCTATATTGTTAAACCTAGCTTTTTTAAACAAAATTGGAATGTTAAATGGCACAAATGGCAATTAGAACATTTTGATGAAAAGCGCCCTCTAAAAAAATATGAAATTGCAGTGATATTAATTGAATGTTTAGATTTATTTGAGCTTGAAATGGATTTTAAAACAGGTAATCTAAAGTTACACGGTTGGGGTGAAGCACAACCAACTGACGAAAATTAGTCATTTTAGCTATAATGCCATTGTTTTTAACATATTATTATACAAAAAACAATAAAATATAATCTTAACGTCTTTTTTTTGCAAAATTCATTAAACTATCTTTATAGATTATTAAATTTTTCGTACCTTTGCCAATTATAAGTGTTAAATATATTATGACTCTAAATCTTGATCTATTAAAAATCCCCAAACATGTAGCTATCATTATGGATGGCAACGGTCGTTGGGCAAAAAAACAAGGTTTAGATCGTATTCACGGACATCTTCACGGCGTAAAAGTTGTTAAAGACATTGTAAAAATCTCTAACGAACTACAAGTTAATTATTTAACCCTTTATGCTTTTAGTGTTGAAAATTGGAATCGACCCAAAGAAGAAGTAGATGCTTTAATGGAACTTTTAGCTGAAACAATCGCCAACGAAACGCAGGAATTACATCAAAATAATGTGCGTTTAAGGGTTATTGGAAATTTAACCGAACTAACTCCTAAAGCCAGCCAATTATTTTCTGAAGCAATGACCTTAACCCAAAATAATACAAGTTTGAATTTAATTATGGCTTTAAATTATAGTAGCCACTCTGAAATAAATACCGCACTTAAAAAAATGTTCCACTATTTACAATCTAACCAACTTGATTCTAAAGATATTACCCCAACGTTATTTCAACAATTTTTAGACACAGCTGATATCCCCAATCCAGATTTACTCATTAGAACAGGAGGTGAATTTAGAGTAAGCAATTTTTTACTTTATCAAATTGCCTATTCAGAACTCTACTTTACGCAAACATTATGGCCCGATTTTAATGCACAATCATTTATAAATGCCATAGAAGACTATCAAAAACGACAAAGACGATTTGGCATGACCAGCGAACAAATTGCTAACACAAACATTTATACTTAAAAAAATTCATGTTCACCATAAAAAATAATTTATTAAATGATACTTTATTAAAACGAGCCATGTACCCCGTTTTAAAATGGATTAGTGGTATGTTTTGTTGTCTGGTTATAAACCTACCCTGCATTTCGGCTCAAGAACCAACTATTCAAGATAGCCTACAAAATATCGATGTTAGTTTAATGAATTTATTTAATAACCCTGTTCCCAAAAAATATACCATTGCCGGTATCACGGTGAAGGGAAATGAACATTTTGACGAAAATTTATTGCTTTCTATTTCTACTTTAAATATTGGCGAACAAGTAATTATCCCAGGTGGCGACCAATTTGCAAAGGTTATCATAAAATTAATGGCACAAAATTTTTTTAAAGAGGTTGCCGTTTATATTACAAAACTTGAAGGTACAAAAATTTGGGTTGAAATTGATGTTTTAGAACGCCCTCGTTTAGCCCGTTTTACCCTTAAGGGTGTAAAAAAAGGCGATATAGAAGAGCTGTCTGGCAAAACAGGTTTAATTGTGAACCGTGTTATTACTGAAAATCTAAAAAACAATGCCGTGTTTGCTATAAAAGACCATTATAAACCTAAGGGCTTCTTGGATACCAAAGTTACCATTAGAGAAATTACAGACTCAACCAAAAAAAATAGCACATCTTTAATTTTTGATATTAATAAAGGACCAAAAGCCCATGTTAATAATATCAATTTTGGTGGAAATACTATCAGCACTGTTTTTCTTAAAAGAAAAATGAAAGATGTTAAAGAAAAGTGGCGTTTTACTTTGTTCCCACTAAACGATCAACCTAGAATTGTAGAACCCGATATCTACACGTTTAAGGAATATACTAAAGACTGGGGCTTTTTAACCTTTACTAGAACTAAACAATTTCTTGACCCCTATTTACGGATTAAATTTCATTCGTCTAAATTTGATGAAAAGAAGTATATTGAAGATAAAGAAAAAATTATAGATTACTATAATTCAATTGGTTATAGAGATGCTGTTATTGAAAAAGATTTAGTTTACAAAACAAATAATAAAGGAGATATAAACATTGATATTAAATTACAAGAAGGTAAAAAATATTATTTTGGTAATATTTTTTGGCGCGGCAACACCAAATATTCAGATTCTGTTTTAACCGCTATTTTGGGCATTCAGAAAGGCGATATTTATAATTTAGAAACCTTTAATAAAAAACTAGGGCGAAGCGGTGCCTCTGAAGATTTTGATGTTTCAGGATTATATCAAGACGATGGCTATTTATTTTTTCGTTCCGACCCACAAGAGATAGCAGTTTATAACGACACGATTGATTTTTTAATTAAAATTGTAGAAGGGCCACAGGCTACCATAAAAAATATCAGAATCAGTGGCAATGAACGTACCAAAGAATTTGTAATTCGCCGCGAACTTAGAGTGTTACCCGGTGAAAAATTTAGTAGAACGGCATTAATACGTTCTCAACGAGAAATTGCGCAGTTGGCTTTTTTTGACCAAGAAAAAATTAAAATAAACCCAATACCCAATCCTGATGATGGCACTGTTGACATTGAATTTGGGGTTGTTGAAAAGTCGAGCGACCAATTAGAACTAAGCGCCGGATGGGGCGGTTTTATTGGGCTTACTGGTACAATTGGTGTTACATTTAATAATTTTTCAGCCCGCAATATATTTAATAAAAAAGGGTGGGATCCATTGCCGGTAGGTGAAGGACAAAAGCTTACATTTCGGGTGCAATCTAATGGCAAACAATATCAATCGGCTAATTTTTCGTTTACAAACCCATGGTTCGGTGGTAAAAAAAGAAACGCTTTTAGCTGGAATATTGCCTACACGCGTTTTGCAAGTGTGTTTAATTCTACTACCAACCAATACGACCTGTCACAAGCCGATAATCAATATCTAGCTACTTTGGGTTTTGGGGTTAATTATGGTAAACAACTTACCTGGCCCGACGACTATTTTCAATTTGGAGTCGGTGTAAATTATACCCGCTACGAATTAAAAAATTACCCCATTGACGCCTTAAATTTTCCAAGTTTTAATAACGGATTTGCACATAATTTAAGCTTTTCGTTTTCTTTACAACGTTCGTCAATCGACCAACCCATTTTTCCACGTTCTGGATCAAATGTTCTTTTTCGTCTGCAACTTACACCGCCTTATTCACTTATAAATCCCGACCTCGTAAATTACTCCAATCCATATCAATTAGTAGAGTATTTTAAATGGCGTTTTACGTCTGAATGGTATGTGCCTTTGGGAAAACCACGAGGCGAAGATAAAAATCAACAATTTGTTCTTAAATTTGCAGCAAAATTTGGTTTTGTGGGACGATACAATAATAAATTACAAATAACCCCTTTTGAACGCTTTCAAGTTGGAGACGCCGGTATTAGTAATCAATTTTCGTTCTTAGGATTTGATGTTATTTCGCAAAGAGGTTATAATATTTACTCAAGTTCTAACCCAAGAGTTAACCCAGATCAAGGAAACTCTAGTAATAAATTTACCATTTTTAACAAATATACCATCGAATTAAGATACCCGTTAAGTCTTAATCCAAGTAGTACTATTTATGGCTTAGCTTTTTTTGAAGCCGCCAATGGCTGGTATTCGTTTCAAGAATACAACCCTTTTGAACTTAGACGTTCAGTGGGTTTAGGCATGCGATTCTTTTTACCAATCTTTGGTCTTTTAGGATTTGATTATGGTGTTGGTTTAGACCGATTTACAGGGACTAATACATTTTCGGATGCCGCTAAATTTACGTTTATGCTTGGATTTGAATCAGATTAATTAAAATTAAAAATATAAAAATTATGAAAAAATTTATTTTAAAAACCAGTTTAATACTATCCTTTGTGCTCTGTGCATTTTTGGCGCAAAGTCAACAACGCTATGCTGTTATTAATACCAAGTATATTCTTGAAAAAATTCCAGCCTATCAAGATGCAGATAAAAAAATTCAACAGCTGGGCGAAACTTGGCAACGTGAAATTGACACCTTGCAAACTGTTTTAGACCGTTTGTATATTAATTATGAAGCTGAAAAATATGTTTTAACCGAAGACCAAAAAAAAGTAAGAGAAGATGAAATCTTTAACCACGAAAAACAAGTTAGAGCGTTGCAAAAACAACGTTTTGGATTTGAAGGCGATTTGTTTAAGGAACGTCAAAAACTTATTAAACCCATTCAAGATAAAATATATAATGCGATTCAAAAAATAGCCGCTGAGAAATATTATGATTTTGTCTTAGATAAAAGCGAAGGCATTACTGTTATTTTTGCTGATCCAAAATTAGATAAAAGCGATGACGTGTTACGTGAATTAGGAATTAAAAATTAAATTAAAAATAAAAAAAATTAAATTTAAAATTATGAAAAAAAATGTACTTTTATTGATTGTTGTGGCTGGATTAACAATGGGCTTCAATCGGGCACACGCACAAACACATCGAATTGGTTATTTTAACGACCAAGCTGTGTTGTCACTTTATCCTGGAATCTCAGGAAAATTAGATACTGCATTGCAAAATTATAACCGCGATACCTTGCAAGAAGAGTATTATTACACGTTAAGACAATATACGCTTAAAGACAGTAATTATCGATTGGATTCAGCTAATATGCGACCTATTCAAAGAGAATTAGAACAAGCCGATATTAGCAAGCTTAGATATAAATTAGTGAATTGGCAACAATATCAACAACAAGTGTTACAACAAAAACAAGAAGAATTTTTAAAACCTTTTTTAGAGAAAATTGTTGCCGCTTTAAACGAAGTGGTACAACAAGAAAAATTTACGTATGTTTTTAAAGAAGAATCACTATCGCCTTATGTACAACCGCCATTAGAAGATAATTTAACAATTCCAGTTGCCTTAAAATTAAAGTTAGAAATTCCTAAGGACGCCTTAGAAGCTTATCAAAGAGCTAAAGCTTCAAAAATAAAGCCAAGCAGCACCGGAACTAATACAACTAAACATCCTAATTAAAACAAAATATGTTATCCACCCATTCCATTGGTATATTCGACAGTGGTGTGGGTGGCTTAACAATTTTTGACCACATTTTACAAGTATTACCTGAGTACAATTATATTTATTTAGGCGATAATGCTAGAGCACCATACGGAAATCATAGTTTTGAAACTATATTAGAATATTCCTGGCAAGCTACGCAATGGCTATTTGAACAAAACTGCCAACTTATTATTGTGGCATGCAATACCGCTTCAGCGAAAGCTTTAAGAACAATTCAACAAAAATATTTACCGCATTTTTATCCCAATAGAAAAATTTTGGGTATCATACGACCAACCGCTGAGGTTATAGGGCAGTATAGTATCACGCAAAGTGTTGGCTTGTTGGCTACTCAGGGCACCATTGTTAGTAAAAGTTATGATTTAGAGGTTTCAAAATTTTTTCCCAATCTTAATTTATATAAGCAAGCGTGTCCGCTTTTAGTGCCCTTAATTGAAAATAATGATATTTTTTCAGCTGGCGGTATTTATTTTGTAGAAAAATATGTGAAAAATCTTTTAAATCAAAGTAGCAAAATTGATACCATTTTACTTGGGTGTACCCACTATCCAATCATTAAAACACTTATTGAAAACATTATAAAAAAACCCAAAATCAAAATTATAAACCAAGGACCCCTTGTAGCCGAAAGTTTAAAAAAATACCTATTAAAACATACCGAAATAGAAAATTTAATCAATAAACAGCGTCGAGTTAAATTTTATACCACGGAAGATACTTCAAAGTTTCTTGAACTTTCAAAAGCCTTTTTTAAGAAAAATATTGAGGTTGAAAAAATAAATTTGGTTAGTAATGCTTAATGTAGTATCTTTGCACTCCATTTATAAAAATTCAAGTCATGAAAAGAACCTATCAACCGCATAATAAACGTCGTGCTACAGTTCACGGGTTTAGATCTAGAATGTCAACCGCAAACGGCAGAAAAGTGTTAGCCAATAGACGTAAAAAAGGACGTCATAAACTAACAGTATCCGATGAAAGATAGTTTATCTTCTTCGTTTGGTATTTCAAAAACTGAACGGTTAAAGTCAAAAAAAAAATTAAATTCCTTTTTGACAATAGCGTTTTTATAAGTGCATATCCATTAAAAGTATATTATCATTTTTCTAATAATTGCGAAGGTGTGATTATAAATTTTGGCGTTGGTGTTAATGCCAAAAAACTTAAATTAGCAGTTGAAAGGAATCGAATTAAAAGGTTAATAAGAGAGTGTTATCGTTTAAATAAAAAACATTTATTTAATGCATTTACTTGCCCTAATGTGCAATTAAATTTATTTATTTTATTTCACGGCAATCAACTTGAAACTTTGAACACGATCAATAATAAATGGCTTTTCATTATAAATTTAATTCATAAAAAGTATCTTGAAGCGTGTTCAAAAAAATTATAGGCTATCCTTTTGTTTTATTAATAATGATTTATCAAAAAATCATTTCGCCGCATTTAGGGAATCATTGTAGGTATATACCAAGTTGTTCCGAATATACCAAACAAGCTATCAAGAAGTATGGACCTATTAAAGGCATCTGGTTGGGTTTAAAACGAATTTTAAAATGTGGCCCTCATGGCGGTAGTGGGTACGACCCGTTGCTTTAAGTTAGTTCCTGAAATCATAGTAGTATGTATTGAGTGAAAAATTATATTTTTATTTGACAATAGTAAAAAAAATAGTAAATTGCCACATAAATAGTTACCTTTTGAAAAATTCAAAATAGAATCAATACCTCGTTTTATACTTTTTGGTAAAGACGGCAAACTCATTAATGCCAATGCCAAACGTCCTTCTGAAAAAGCCTTTGTTGAATTAATTGAGAAACATTTGTAATTAAAACGTTTAAATTTAGTACAAAATTAGGTTTTTTTTTCGTAATTTTGCAAAACCTCACAAAAATTATTGTTAATCCTTATTTTTAACAGTTCTATCTTTTTTCTTTTTGAATAAGTTGTTCAATTATGGTAAGAACTTGTTGAATATCAGTTGAGAGTTTCTGAAATACAGATATTAGTTCTTTCAATCCAGGGTGTTCGCTAATCAATTCACCATAGTTTATATTAATAAAATTATGATTTTGAAAATTTTCAAAATTATAAACAGCATTATCGTTAAACTTAACCCATTGATTTGGCGATATATCTAAAGCATCTGAAATCTTCTTTATAATGTCCATTTTGGGTAATATTTTTCCCAATTCAATTTTTGAATAGTTAGATTGGTCTAAAAAGATTAAATTGGCTAACTCTTTTTGACTGAGTTGTTTTTCTATACGTCTTTGCTTTAGAATCTCTGTATTTATTTGATACATAACATTTAATTTTAAAAAAGGTAAAGTTAGGTAAAAAATGCCTAATAATTACCTAATTAATTGTTAATTTTTATAAATTACCTATGTATCTTTGTAACCAAATGTATAATTTTTATTAAATTTACATTAAAGTTCTTTGATACATAATTGTTAATTAAATCAATAATAGGGTAAAAGACTTAGTAATCAATGGATGTAGCATTTGTGGGCTTTTAATTTACGCTATGAATTTTGCTTTAAATTTCTAGTTGATAATCACAAAGTTGTCAACCAGTTATTTTTTTACTATTATTGACGATGATTATAAATATGTTTTGCATTTATGTTTATTGCGAAATATTTCTTTTATACAAAAACAGGTATTCATACCAGACATGAAGCAGGTTAGAATAAGCACTGGCCAATGTTTATTTTCCAATCCTGAACTAAACTTAGTTGCTATTATTAGAAATATAAGTTTAAATAAAATTGGACTTGCAGCCAAGCAGGTAAAAAAACCGCTGAATAATTGTTCCAACAGTGTGAGCGATGGGACGAAATTTTTTAAAACTAAATTTATTTTTATGTTACAAAATGCATTAAAACTTGGTCAGCAACTGACTAAAAAAGAAATGAGAGAGGTTAAAGGTGGTGGAACGTGTCAAGCTCAAGATTTTCATGGTGATACATTACCTGGTCTTTCTAGAGCACAAGCGATAGAACTAGCTACTCAATCTCATGGGCATTGGTGTTGTCAAAGTTGTAGTAGAGCAAGCTGGGCACAACATTAATCTGCTTAATACCTAAAAAATCATTTTTTTAAATCGGCTATAGAAGTATAGCCGATTATTAATTATTGCTTTTGAAAAAATTAATCTTAATAATTTTACTTGTTTCTATTTTAAATGATATATATCCCAAGAGTATTTCATTTTATAATTCATTAAGTACAAAAGTAGAATTTTACGTATATTCTACTTTAGGGGATGAAACTAAAGTTGATATATTACCTAGAAGTTTAATAAATATAGATACTAAAAGCCTATTGTATATTAAAATGGTAGATATACTAGCTACTATTTATTGCTTTAAAACAGAAGCTAACAACTTTATTATTGAAGATACGAACGTAATCTATGATGGTAAAAAAGTAAAAATTAATAAAATTATCGATCCTTCTAAAAAATATAGTACAGAATTAAAATTAATGTTAGATATATTTTTAAAAATGAAGCTAAATCAATATGATTTTTTGAGTTACAAATTAAAAATTATTAAAGATAAACAGGATTTTGATTTAGTTTTAGACGAAACTGAAAACAGATACAATAAAAATAAATTAATTTTTAATAATTATAAGACTTATTATAATTTAGATAGCAATTTTACTAAATTTTATAGTCAAATAATTTACTATATGTATATATATGATTTATTTATAATTTATCCTATCATAAAAGATATGGATAGTATTCAAATTAAAAATAATATCTATTTAAATTTTTGTTACAAAGAAGTTTGCAAACTCATGGACTCTGATAATAGCAACTCACAAAACATTTATTTAAATGGTAAAATGATTTACAGTTATTTTTATCAATTAAATAAATATATCTTAAAGTGGCATTATTTAGATTTCATAAAAAATATAGAACAAAAAGATTATAATACATTTCTAGTATGTAAAAAATTACTCAGCATTAATCCAAATTCTGAAGACCCTATAATTAATAATTTTATTGTCACAAACAATTTAGATAAACAATTTATTACTTATATATTGAATCTATTGGAACAAGGTAAATTTACAAAATCAACTTCAAAAAACCTACTTCAAAAAATTAATAAAGACACATTTCAATTATTAACCATAATTAGAAACGCGAAACGCCCAATATTATTAGATTTTTGGGCAAGCTGGTGTGCTCCTTGTTTAGCCGAAATGCCCTCTTCTAAAAAAATAATTGAAAAATATAAAGACAAGTTAGACTATATTTTTATTTCAACAGATGAAAATTTTAATTTATGGAAAAATGCTATTGAAAAATTAAAAATACTGGATTACCCCCAAAATTATATCTTTATTAATTTTTATAAATCTGAATTTTACGAAAAATTTAAAATTAAAACTATACCTCGTTTTATGTTTTTTGACAAATATGGCACATTAATTAATGCCGATGCTCCTAGACCTTCTGAAAAAGCCTTTGTTGAATTAATTGAGAAACATTTGTAATTTACTTTAATTCATGGAATTATTATTAACTTATCTAAAGTTATTACGTATAAAGTTTAATAGATCTACAGTTATCAATTTTTTAAATTACCACCCGTACAATCCAAGTTTATTAAGCTTTACTGATTTGTTAGACCATTTTAAAATTTCTAACCAAGCCATAAGAATTAATAAAAATAGTTTTCCAAAAATACCAACACCTTTTATAGCCAAAACAAGTTCTTCAGAAGGAGATTTTTGCCTTGTAACCAAAATTCATGAAAATACCATTACTTATACAAACGAAAAACAGCAAACACTCGTTACAGAATTAATTAAATTTTATAAACAATATTCTGGTGTAGTGTTAATAGCTGAAAAAAATGAAAATTCACAAGAACCAAATTATAATCAAAATAAATTTAATTACTATTTTTCTCGTTTTAAATTATATGGGCTTTTAGTCATAATCATCATATTATTAGGTAACTCCCAATTTTTTAACCATACCCACCTTAACCTTTTACCAATTTTAATACTAAAAATTGTGGGTGTTTTTATTTCAATTATTTTGCTTATTCAATCGCTTCAAATTAACAATAAATTTATTGCAAAATTTTGTAGCACTCATAGCGGTAATGGCTGTGAAAATATATTAAATTCAAACGCCTCAAAAATATTTAATGGCTTCATAAGTTGGAGCGAAATTGGATTTGTTTACTTTGCATCGACCTTGACTTTTTTATTAATTAATCCCGTTAATTCAAACTCATTAGTTTTTGTCCTTGGAATTCTTTGCCTACCATTTACTTTTTATTCAATATATTATCAAAGCTATATTGCAAAAAAATGGTGTAAGTTATGTATTTTAATACAAATTTTATTCTGGTTAGAAACAATCACGTGTATTGTATTCAACCCAACGATTACATTAAATATTAATTTTAGTTCTATTACAATATACTTATTTATTACAATTTTTATAACTTTCATTTGGCTGGTACTAAAACCACTATTTCTTAATTTAAACGAAAATAAAAAATTAAAATTAAATCTTCAAAAATTTACTACAGATTATACCATTTTTTCAATTGTTTTGAAAGAAAATCCACTAGTTTCTAAATTAAATGATGATTATAAATTGATCTTAGGTAAAGCCAACGCTTCTAATGAACTTATTATTGTTTTTAACCCATTCTGTACACCTTGTTTAGTCAATCATAATCAATTAGAAAAATCATTTTTAAATGACACCTCAAATATAAAACTAAGCTTTGTAATTATGTCTGATAAAGCAGGTGTACCTATACAAGAGGCCATGATTAACACTTATTTACAAAACTCTTCTTTATTTCTGAAGTGTTTAAGGGATTGGTTTTCACAAAAATATAGTTTCAATAATTTTTTAAAAATCTACAATGCACCATATACTACTCTAACAAAAGATTTTATACTTCATCAAAATCAATGGCTTATTGATAACGAAATTTCTCAAACGCCAAGTATTTACTATAACAATTACAGTTTTCCATTTCAATATTCTTATGAAAATTTAAAATATTTTATTGAAAACGAACATAATTTTGGTTAGAAATGTATTTTAAACTTATTCGCCAATTAGACCCAATGGACTGTGGACCTACCTGTTTAAAAATGATGGCACATTTTTACGGTAAAACCATTTCAATTCAAACCATAAGGCGTCTCAGTGAGTTTGCACGTGATGGTGTTTCTTTACTCGGTATTGGCCAAGCTGCAAATAAGCTAGGCTTTAAAACTACTGGTGTTAAACTTTCATTTAAAGATCTCTTTACAAATGCAACATTGCCCTGTATTATACATTGGAAACAAAATCATTTTGTTATAGTTATAAAAGCATCTAAAAAATTTATTACCATTGCCGACCCAGCCACCGGTATTTTAAAATTATCTAAAACAGAATTTTTATCTCACTGGATTTCTACTAAAAATAATGACGACATTGGCGTAGGCATAGCTTTACTTATGAGCCCTACCAATGATTTTTACAATCTTTCTAACGAAAAAGAAAAAAAAATTGGTATGCAAAGGTTATACAATTATGCCACGCAACATAAACAATTTTTTATCCAAATCTTTTTATCATTACTCATTGGTACTATTATTCAATTAATCTTCCCTTTTTTAACTCAATCTATGGTGGATATTGGTATCAATACACATAATCTAAACTTTATTTATATTGTGTTAATAGCCCAATTGGTTTTATATGGTAGTAAAACTTGTATTGAATTTATAAGAAGTAGGTTGTTATTATACATTAGTACAAGAGTCAATTTATCCATCTTGTCAGAATTTTGGATTAAATTAATGAAACTACCCCTTAACTATTTTGATACCAAACAAGTAGGTGATATTATACAAAGAATCAACGACCATAAACGGATAGAACAATTTTTAACCTATAATTCAGTATCAACCATTTTTTCCGTTTTTAATCTCCTTGTATTTTCATTAATATTGGGCATGTACAACATAAAAATATTTTTAATTTTCTTTGCAGGAAGCTTTTTATATCTTTTGTGGATATTATTATTTTTAAAACAAAGGCGTAAATTAGACTATAATTTATTTGATGCAAATTCAAAAGAAAACAACATAACCATGCAACTTTTATATGGTATGCAAGATATTAAACTTAATAACAGCGAACAAACTAAAAGATGGAAATGGGAAGAAGCCCAAGCCACCATTTTTAAATTACAATTTAAATCGCTTTCGCTTAGTCAATATCAACAAACAGGTGCCGTTTTTATTAACGAAAGCAAAAATATTTTAATTAGTTTTATCGTTGCTACCTTAGTTTTAAAAGGACAACTCACCTTGGGGGCAATGTTGGCTATTCAGTATATTATAGGTCAACTTAATAGCCCAATAGAACAATTAATTGGCTTTGCCCAACAATTTCAGGATGCTAAAATATCTTTAGAGCGATTAAATGAAATTCACCAATTAGATGACGAACAAGACGATAATAAACAATATGCAACTCAATATGATTTTAAACAAGCCATTTATTTTAAAGACCTCAATTTTACCTATCCCGGTGCAGGTAACGAACCTGTATTAATGGATATAAATATACAAATACCTATCAACAAAGTAACTGCAATTGTTGGTATGAATGGCAGTGGTAAAACAACCCTCATAAAGTTATTACAAAAATTTTATCAAAACTATCAAGGTACTATTTTATTAGACAACACAGATTTGCGTAATATAGAACCTTATTATTGGCGAACCCTTTGTGGTAGCGTATTACAAGATGGTTATATATTTAGCGATTCTATTATGAAAAATATTATTATAAATGACGAATCATTTAGTCAAGAAAAATTAATAAAAGCTTGCACTGTCGCAAATATTCAAACTTATATTGAAGGTTTACCACTTGGCTTTAATACCAAAATTGGTGCTGAAGGGAACGGATTGAGTGCTGGGCAAAAACAAAGAATTTTGATTGCCCGTGCAGTATATAAAAATCCACAATTTGTTTTTTTTGACGAAGCCACCAATGCTTTAGATGCCAATAATGAAAAAATAATTATAGAAAATTTGGAATCTTTTTTTAAAAACAGGACTGTAATTATAGTAGCACACAGGTTAAGCACTGTTAAAAATGCTGATAAAATTATAGTTTTACAAGAGGGCGTAGTTGTTGAAGAAGGTTGCCATGAAGAACTTGTAAATAAAAAAATGTATTATTACGATTTAGTAAAAAATCAATTAGAACTGGGTCAGTAAATTAATTAAAAAAAAGCATGACAAACAAATATTCAGAATTTACAGAAAATATAATATCCACGAAACCCCCATTTATAGTACGTTATGGCATAATTATATTTACTTTAATGTTATTCATTATAACTGTATTTACTTGGTTTATTCAATATCCAGAAATTATAATTGCCAATGGGAAACTTGTTAATACACAATCGCCCAAAACTGTTTTAGCCCATACCGAAGGGAAACTAAAAAAATTAATGGTTTTCGAAAATGATTCCGTTCAAAAACAACAAATCATAGGCTATATGGAAACCTTAGTTTCTGAATTAGCGATAGCTGATTTACAATCTAAACTAATAACCTTAAAAAAAAATTTAAGAAATCTGAAATTAGATTCTGTTTCGTTTTTATTTTCAAATTATTTTAATACTGTAATGAATTCCAATATGGGTGAAATTCAAAATTCATTTGAAACATTTATGCAAGCCTATAATAATTTTAAAGACTATTTACCAAGCGGATTTTATATGTCAAAAAAAAGCAAAATTTTACAAGATATATCTAGAATTAAGCAATTAAACGAACAATTAAAAACCCAAAAATCATTTTTAGAAAAAGACTTAGTATTATCTAAAGAAAATATTAAAGCCAATGAAAGTTTATTAAAAGACAAAATAATTTCTGCACAAGATTATAGAAACGAACAATCAAAATTGATTGCCAAACAAATGAGTTTACCACAAATAAAATTGTCTATAATTCAAAACGATAATGCTTGTAATGAAAAACATAAAGAAATAGATGAAATTGTTCATCAGGAACAGCTTCAACTCAATAATTTTATGCAGAGTATTTTAACTTTACAAAGTACTATAGCGTTATGGGAAT